>JAFNKG010000061.1 GCA_017883965.1 Candidatus Methanophagales archaeon
ATGATATTGTTTATCACCGCCGAGGATAAGATGGAGGATGTACCTCGATCTATATTGACTTTCGGGATGAAGCCGATACTTGAGAAATTTACTTAAATGATGCCTTCCATATTCCACTTTGGTAAATCTCAATGAATTTATGAATAGACCTATCATAGGTTTTTTCAAACTCCGCTGGGAAGAAGCAGGCAGGAACTTGATTTCTTGAGAGATGATAGCTCAAACACTCACAGCATATCCCTTTCCTCTCACAGGGTTCATAACTGCAAGGGCATTTTTCTTTTATTTCCTCTACTTTACACTCTCTTTTCATTTCCACCCCCAGTGACATTTTACCCTTTACAATTAGCGAGATATAAAAGTTCTTTAAGGAGAAAGAATATAAGGTTGTTCTTTAACTGATATAGTTTATACTCGACCTATCGAAGTCTTCTACCATTTCGACCTCTAAAGTTTCAAGATTTCTTGGGAAATAGCCCCTTGTAGGATACGTAAGATTTGGAAAGAATTTGCTAATATCATCAGCCATCCGCGTTACTAAATGGTCCTCGCCAAATATCTCACGAGAGAGCCAGTACACTAATTTTCTGGTCCTTTCTTCTTCGATATAACCTAAAGAATGTATGTACTCGTGCAACAACACGTGAAAGGCGTATGCATTAAATAAACGAGGATTTGTCTCAATTATCCTTCTTAAAGGTGTCCTGTTCATTATAATAGTAGTTGAGCCAACGGGATAGAAAGCACCTATCCAGTAATTTCTTCCTCCACCCATCTCAGCTAACCCCAGGGTTAATCCTGCTCTGCCCGTCTTCAAAACTCTTCTAACTACCTCTTTTACGATTTCAAATATATCTGACAGGTTTTTCGCCTCATCTAATTTCATAGCATAAGATTTCATTTTATTATATCCCCCTCCATTACTTATCCTATTATGATATATTATTATAATTTTTTACATAAAAAAGTTTTTTTACTTTGAGCAACAACAGATATGTTAAAATAATGATTACTTCTTTGGTAGAAGTTTTGCATTTGCAAAAACTTTAATATACTGCAAAAGCATAAATAAAAACTATGCAAGATACAACGGTATCAGAGGTTATCGTGGAGCAACTCGCTGCATGGGGAGTAGGATACATTTTTGGGCTTCCCGGTACGACGTGCCTGGGTGTAGTGGATGCGATACGCAAGCACAATAAAATAAAGTTTATAAAAGTGAGGCACGAGGAAGCGGCAGCGCTTATGGCATCCGCATACGCAAAGCTGACAGGTAAAGTGGGTGTTTGCTTAACTATCGCAGGACCTGGCGCCACCAATTTGATTACAGGACTCTACGATGCGAAAATGGATCGTGCTCCGGTTTTAGCTCTCTCCGGTCAAGTTAAACTTCAGTATATAGGACCCGGGAGCTTTCAAGAAATTGATCAAGACGTCCTTTTCAATTCCTTCTCTGTCTTTAATAAGACCATAAATTCTAAGGAACAAACCATTGAGCTTGTGACGTTGGCTTTAAAGCATGCTTTGGTAGAACGAGGCGTTTCTCACCTCACCATTCCAAACGACATCCAGAAAGAAGTGCTTAACGCGCGTATAGAACCAATAGAAGGGCGAATTCCTGATTTCCGCATAGTGAATACCGACCTAATCGAAAGAGCGGTGAATTTAATAGAAGAAGCGAAGCGAGCAGTGATAATCGCGGGCTGGGGTGCTAAGGGTCAAGGAACTAATCTATTAAAGCTGGCAGAAAGAATAAAAGCGCCCATAATAACGACTTTTCGTGCAAAAGGTATTGTTCCAGAAGAGCATGAACTTTCTCTTGGCGTCCTTGGCGATGTTGGAACCCCAATGGCGAGAAAATTCGTCAACGATGCGGACTTACTCTTAGTTTTCGGTTCTTCTTTCTCTGAAAAGACAAACATTCCAAGGAAAAAAACAGTTCAAGTGGACATTGACCCAATGAATCTCGCCAAAGAGTTCCCGATAGAACTCACTATTCTGGGCGATTGTGGGAAGGTAATTGAAAAATTACTGGAGAAGGTAAAAGAACGAGAAAATCAACGGGTATTAGAGGATGTTAAAATCGAGCAGGAAAAATGGTATGCTCGGCTCGAAAAAGAGGCGGACTCCGAGGCTTCGCCCTTGAGGGCTCCTTTTATTTTTAAAGTGCTACGAGAGACCATAGACCCCGATGCTATCGTAACCATAGACGTTGGCGACAATGGCTTCTGGTTTGGAAGAAATTTTGTGATGAAACGGCAGACGCTTCTGATGTCCGGGTATCTGGCTACTATGGGATTTGGTCTGCCCGGCGCCATCGTAGCTAAGTTAGCTTTTCACGATAAGCAGGTGGTTTGTATCACCGGAGACGGTGGCTTTGCCCAAGTAATGGGTGATTTCTTAACGGCAGTAGAAAATAACCTGGGTATTGTTGTGGTAATCTTGAACAACAAAGAGCTGGCGATGATAAGCGTGGAGCAGAAGATTGAGGGATACCCAAAGTTTGCTACGGAACTCAAAAATCCGGATTTCCGCGATTACGCAATTTCTTGCGGCGGCATTGGATTCAAAGTAAAAGAGCCGAACGAGTTGAAAGATGCTTTAGAAAAAGCGATAGATGCAAAAAAACCCGCTATCGTGGATGTTGAAACAGACCCCAGGAGATTTTAGCTGGAATAATGGAAGAAAAGGAAAATCCTCTATCCGTGTTGGAGGGTAAGAAGCTTGGCGAGCACACATTGCACTTAGGAGAAGTGAAAAAGGGAGGATTTGCCGGCGTATTTATCTTCAGTTTGTTTATTGAAGAACGTACTATCGTGAGCGGGTTATATTATACAGGAAGTAGGTGGATCAGACCCTGGATGGAGATTGATTATATGCCAATAGCAGAGATAGAAGGTTTGGCTGAAGAGCTCTTTCAAATCCTATCGGCGTTAATCCCTCCTGGCGGACACCTGTCGGTAGCTTATTTAGACCATAAAGTAACTGCGCGGGCATTGCTTGCAGGCGTTCCTCCGGCTGCAACTCCATTGGGCTATCTCCTCTGGAGAAGCGGGTTTCGCTGGTTCAAAGATTGGTACTTCGCAGAGGGCTGGAAGGAAGGGGGAATAAAACTACAGGGTGAAAAACCGCTGAACGAAGCGCGCAAAAGAGAGAATACGCAAAAGATTGTTGAAGAGGTGACCGATTTTATCAGCAAAACAGGATACTTAGAACCGGAAATAGAGGTGGTATGCAAGAAGTTAGCGTCAAAAATTTTGGATGAAGTAGAGGATAGGAATAAAAATTATAACGTCTTTCGTTTCCGTGCAATCTTTTGTCAATTGCTAACCCACGATTTTCACACAAAAAATTCCAATAAGGGAATACCACGTGACAGAAAAAACGAAGGCAGTGATTTCAGAGCTTAAAAAGAGGCTTTGGACTCTGGATTGAGATAGCCAAAAACCTTTCGTCCACCGCTTTTTCACCTTCCATTATCCGCTCAAGCGCTGCCTTCACTGCCTTAGATACCTTATTAGTTTTTTCCTCCAGTATCTCCTCACACTCTTTCCTTGGTTTAAAATCATTTAAATCGCTCTCCAATATCTCTGCTTCGTGAACCCCCTTGTTTTTTATCACTACTTCTCTTCTTTCATTTATGTGCAGCCTCATCAGCATCCTACTTAATAATCCTTTCACAACCTCTCTAACTTTCATATCTATCAGCATCCCCGTGTTCTCCTTCACATCTTCCTTATATGCGGGTGATTTTATAAGTTCGACGGCGACGACAGGAGAAACAAAAATACCGGTGTCCATTTCCTCCACCTGCAACTTGAGCTTCTCAGTTCCTTCTTCCCCTTCTAAAATCCCATTCATTATCTCTTTTAACGCATTATTTAATCCCGCTTTTTCGGCACCTTTTTTTTCACTCATTTTATAATCGTTAGAAACCATAGGTAGAAGCCACATATAAAACTTCCGATTTTTATTCATTATGCACGTTCAAATAGACTACTCAGATGCATCTTCGTAGTATGTAAGGAAGGCAAATCAGATAAAAGCGAAGAATGGAAAATCCTGGGGACACGCTCATTTTACCATTGACTGACTGGTTAATGCAAAGTGAGTTCTACTTTTTGCACCTCTTAATAATATGTTTAGCTTAGTTCGGAACGCCATAGTATCGGAAGTACTGAAATCAGCTCTGGTAAGAATTCAGCAATTTCCCTGCACTTTCGCTCAGTTCTTTCCAAAGCCGCCTCCGCCTGCTTGCGCTCGGTGATTTGGTACTCCAGTTCCACCCCTTTTTTGAATAATGCATCCTCCGCCTGCTTGTGCTCGGTGATGTCTCTTACAACTGCTAACATGCCTGTGGGCTTTCCGTCATCGCCTTTCAATAAGGTAACGTACATATATGTGGGAAAATGTGTTCCGCCTTTTCTTATATGCCTTATTTCACCCATCCATGAACCCTGTGTTTTTATCTGATTAATACTCCTCCTGCATTCATCCATCTGTTCCTCAGTATGTAAATCCACAACGTTCATTCCAACCATTTCTTCAGGGGAATAACCGTGCATCCTGGCAAAAGCATCGTTCACATATGTCAGATTTAGTTCTAAGTCACCTACCGCTATGCCGTCAATCGACTGTTCAACAGCAGAACTTAATTTTCTTATTTCCTTCTCCGCTCGCTTGCGCTCGGTGATGTCAATCCAGTCTGATAAGTAATACTTGAGCCCTCCGTCTTTTTTTACGGGTACCGAGGTTATCTCAACCCAGAATCGCTCTCCACTCTTCTTTTGAAAAAGTACCTCATGCCTTATCGCCCCCTTGCGCATAGCTTCATTAAGTTCCCTACGGGTTTTCTCCAGCATTTCTTTCGTCCACCAGGGGTATGGGGCTTTCCTACCGATAACCTCAGCAGAAGAAAAACCAGTTAGCTTTTTTAGCGCAGGATTCACATATCTTACTGACGTATCTGGATTAACAACTATTATGGGATTGGGAGAATTACTCAGTAGGCTGGAACTAAATTCCTCGCTCTCACACAGCGCTTCCTCTACCCGCTTGCGCTCGGTGATTTCGCGCTCCAGTTCCACGTTTTTAGTGAGTATCCTGGCATATAGTCTGGCATTTTCGATTACTGCTGCGGCTTGGCTTGCAGCTATGGTTACAAAAGCTATCTCACTTTCTGTGAATTCATGGGGATTTGCCATGTAGATGTTCAGCAGACCTATAACCCCTCCACTTCGTTTCATTGGCATAAATAACTGCGATGAGAAGCCCAACTCGCGGGCAAGGTCCATCCAGGGTTTAGTTCTGGGCTCCTCAAAGATATTAGGCACCATGTAATAACGCCCGGTCTTCAAAGCCACGCCGGATGGGCTCGTGGTAATTGGAACTCCCTTGCTGTAAACCCTTTCGATATAATCGTCTGGAAGACCAAAAGTAGCAACCATCTTAAGTTCACCGGTCTCCTTATTGATGAGCATAATAGACCCCGAATGCGCGCCCATCTTACTTCCCACAATGGTAAGAATCTCGTTAAGTATTTGTTTAAGGTCCTTCTTCAGGTCTATTTTCGAAATACCCAACAGCGCTTTTAGCTCTAAATTTATCATTTATTCCTGTATGTAAGCAATATACGTTAACATAAAAAAGCATAAATTCAGAATAAAAATGTTTTGATTTTTTTATTTCAAAAGTATTTATATGTCACTTGTGAACATGAAAGGTTTGTTGATGGGGAAGCGAAGGGGGAAGAGGATACATGTTTGAGAAGGTTTTTACACCATTGGAAGTGAGAGGCGTAACAATTCCTAACAGGATCGTTTTTCCTGCATTTCAAACGAATTATGCAACCAGGGAAGGTTTTGTTACTGAGAGGGTAACGAATTTTTATCGAAACATTGCTAAAGGCGGAGCCGGGCTTACTATTGTTGGCTGTATAGCCGTCTCTAAAGATGGTTTTGGAGCTACCAATGTTCTACAACTAACCGATGAGCGCCATGTGGAGGGCTTAAGGAAGCTCTTTCAGGAGATCAAATCTTATGGCACAATTGTAGCAGTTCAACTGATACATTTCGGAAGGCAGACAAGTTCGAGTATAACCGGGCATCCTCTGGTTGCACCTTCGGCAATACCCTGTCCTGTGATGAAGGAAACACCCCGAGAGCTGAGCGAAGATGAGATTTGTCGAATTGAAGATGACTTCACTATTGCTGCTTTACGTGCCAAAAATGCTGGTGCTGACATGGTGGAACTCCATGCTGCCTTTGGTTACCTGATAGGTGGTTTTCTATCTGCATACTCTAACAAGAGAACAGACAAATATGGGGGAAATCTTGAAAACAGAACCAGATTCTTAAGAGAAATAATTGAAAAAGTGCGTAGCAAGGTGAGGGACCTTCTGATTGGCTGTCGTATAAGCGCCGAAGAATTCGTGGAGGGAGGCTTGACCCTGGAAGAATCTAAAAAGATTGTGCCGATGCTTGTTGATGCGGGCATAGACGTAATCAGCGTTGGAGCGGGAACATATCAAACTATGAACCACATGTTACCCACCAAAGAGATGGGAGAAGGACCGCATGTTTATCTCGCTGAGGGAATAAAAGAAGTTATTGATGTCCCTGTAATCTGCGTCGGAAACATCCGCGACCTGGGATTTGCTCAAAAAATCATTGCTGAGGAAAGAGCAGACCTGGTGGCAATGGGCAGAGCCCAGGTAGCCGACTCACAAATCGTTAACAAATCCAAAAATGGGCTTCTGAACTCAATCGTCGAATGTGATTGGTGCAACAGATGCATGTTCGTAGTAACCGGCGAACCCGCTATGTCGTGTCCAAAAAATCCAAACCTTTAATTATGTTGGTAATTTCCATTCTTGATTCTATAAAATGCCTGGCGTGAACGAAGGGGAATGGGAGGAACTCCTTAGGGGAATACTTGGAGTGAATGAGAAGGAATGGGAGGTATTCATTACCCTGAACGAATACCTGCGCGACGAGGGACATGGCTTAAGAGAAGAAGGCAAAATCATACCTATGGGGGTAAGCATACCTGCGCTATTCAAGGGCTTGAGTAGAATAGGGAGCGAGCCCATGCTGTATAGAACTCTCGAAAAACTTGGGAGAAAAGGGTTTATAACTAAACTAGGAAAAGGAAAATACACACTTAATGTAGGAGCAATTCAGGAAAAAATTGAGAGATACAAAGAAATGGTGCTGGAGAGAGAGCTAATAGATATAACCAGAAGGCAAAAAGAGCTTGAAGCTTTAAAAGAAGAAAAGCCCATTGATTACCTATCCAACGCATTTGGAGGGCTATATATCGAATCAAAAAAATATCCTGAAGAACCTCTTTCTATGGAGCGATTTGTAGAAGATATAAATAGTGTGGATACAAAGAATCATAGTTTGTTAATGCAATTAGATCGACATACAGAAGTAATGATTAAAAATATTGATAATAATAAGTTAGAAGAACTTAGGAAAATAAAAGGAGATAAATTAGACCTGATCATTATAATTTCATTCTCGGATAGCGATGCCAAAGACAAATTTATTTTACTTGAAGACCGGTTAAAGGATCTTTTTCAGAAGCATTACGAACGAGACAAAGTAAGATTAGTGGAGGCAGAGAAAATACCATCTGAATTATTAATGTGCTGTTTTGTTTCTAAACCCTGGGTGAAATTAGAGAAAGAAGGTATTGAAATTGGGGAAATAAAGCAAAGCTTTGTTTCCTGGCATGTACCTGGCTCTCTTGAAAAATATATCTATCGAGGTGTAATAAATAGAGATAGTAGAGTTGTAGAATATGTTACAAAAGCATTTCTTAGATTTTGGGAAATGGGTAAGAAGTTTGAAGAGGTGATTGGAAAATGAGGTGGACATTTGGTTTCTACAATAACGGGTTTGGTAAGGCCACCGTCCCTATTTTTTAATTTTGAATGGTTGTCAACGTGAATTTTTCGGCTGCCGTCTCCCGGTCAAACTTCCACTTAATCCCCTTACGGGACTCAAGAATCCGGATTTCCGATACTATACAAAAGGTAAAGTTGAGTTGGTCAATCTCTTATCTGAACACACGTGAAAAACCTTTCGTACTCCGCTTTTTCACCTTCCATTATCCGCTCAAGCGCGGCCTTCAGCGCCCTGGATACCTTATTAGTTTTTTCCTCCAGTATCTTCTCACACTCTTTACTTAGTTTAAGATCATTTAAATCGCTCTCCAATATCTCTGCTTCGTGAACCCCTTTGTTTTTTATCACCACTTCTCCTCTTTCATTTATCTGCAGCCTCATCAGCATCCTATTTAATAATCCCCTCACACTCCTCTAACTTTCATATCTATCAGCATTCCTGTGTACTCCTTCACATCTTCCTTATATGCGGGTGATTTTATAAGTTCGACGTTAACGACAGGAGAAACAAAAATACCGATCTCCACTTCCTCCACCCGCAACTTCTCACTTCCTTCTTCACCTTCTAAAATCCCGTTCACTATCTCTTTTAACGCATTATTTAATCCCGCTTTTTCGGCACCTTCTTTTTCATTCATTTTATGATTTTTGGAAACCTCCACTTTTCCTGTTGGTGAAGCCCTATATAAAAAACTTCTGATTTTTGTTCATTATGCATGTTAAAATGAAGTACTCAGGTGCATCGTATATGTAAGGTGGCCAAATCAGATAATCCATGCAGAAGAAATAAAAAATGCGTCATTCATCCGTTAAGATTATCTCAAAAAGAATACTAAAAGAAAATCAATAAAAATAAATTAATATAATAGATATATTATCGAAGAGATGCTCGGAGTGAACGGGGAGGAATGGGAGGAACTCCTTAAGGGAATACTTGGGGTGAATGAGAAGGAATTGGAGATATTTTTTACCCTGAACGAATACCTGCGCGACGAGGGACATGGCTCAACAGAAGAAGGCAAAATCATAACTATTGGGGTAAGCATACCTACGCTATTCAAAGGCTTGCAAAGAACAGGGAGCGAGCCTATGCTGTATAGAACTCTCGAAAAACTCAGGAATAAAGGATATATAACTAGAATGGGGAAAGGAAGATACACACTTAATGTAGGGGCAATTCAGGAAAAGATTGAGCGATACAAAAAAATAAAGCTTGAGAGAGAGCTAATAATGATAAATAAACGTGTAAAAGAGCTTGAAACATTAAAAAAAGTAAAACCCATAGACTATCTATCCGACGCATTTGGTGGGTTATACATCGAATCAGAAAAATATCCTGAAGAACCTGTTTCTATGGATAGGCTTATAAACTGTATAAACAGTGGAAGTGCGGATAATTGTAGTTTATTAATACAACTGCATCGAAAACCAGATATACTTGCAAAAAACATTGCTAATGAATATTTTAGAGGTAAATTCAGGGAAATAAATAGAGATAAATTAGACATGAGGTTTATAATTCCATTGCCTGATAGTGATGCCAAAGACATATTTATTTCATTTGAAGACAGTTTAAAGGGACTTTTTTTCAGGTATTACGAAAGAGCGAATGTAAGAATCGGGAGGGAGGATAAGATGCCCTCTGAATTAGTAATAAGCTGCTTTATTTCTAAATCCTGGGTGAAATTAGAGAAAGAAGGTATTAAAATTGAGGACATAAAGCAAAGCTTTGTTTCCTGGATTATACCTGACAGTGTTGAAAAGGGCATTTATCGTGGTGTGATAAACAGGGATAGTAGAATCGTAGAATATTTTACAAAAGCATTTCTCAGATTTTGGGAAACGGGTAAGAAGGTTGAAGAGGTGATTGGAAAATGACGTGGACACTACGAAAGTTGGTGGCGGTTGGAGGTCTTGCAGGGTTATCGGTAGTTTTATTTGTATTAATTCCTATGCCAATCGTTCTTATTTTCGGTCCTTTCATGGGCGGTCCAGTAAGTATGTTTCTATTTCCCATGATGTTCATACTTTCAGAAAGAATAGTGCCAGAAAAAGGGTCTGTATTCTTGCTTTGTACAATATTTGGTTTGGTAGTGTTAGCCCTACCTTCTCTTGGACCTCCAGGCTTTCTTGGTAAGCTTTTAATAATATGAACATTAGCAGTAACAATTGAAGCTTTTGAGTTCCTGATGAAAAGGTCACGAACCTCAGCAGTGCTTGCTGGTTCTATCGGTGTATTCTTACATCTTCTGGTTATATATTACCTGTTTGTTCTATTCAGCATTCCAGGTCCGTTCGTAAATCTGATAAAGATTATGCTCATGGTAGGAGTTATAGAAGGCGCTCTTGGCGGATTAGCTGCGCATTACATCTACGAGAAAATAAAAGACAGAAGTGTCGTAAAAAGTTTCAGGGATTGATTTTATGGCGATACTAAAATGTTGTGACCTTTGGGCTGGCTATGGAGACAAAACAATAATCGAAGGGTTGAATTTATCCATTAGAAAAGGAAGCTTTAATATCCTTTGTGGTAGAAATGCAGCAGGCAAATCAACTCTGCTTAAAATATTACGGAAGCTTGACGCTTATTACGGCATTAAAGTAAAAAAGGAGAGATAATTGTCAATGGCAAAAATTTGACGGAGTTAGAAGTAGAAAATATGGGTAGCGATATCGGAATTATTTTCGATGCGCCACAAGAGCAACTGATAGAGCTAACTGTTGAGCGCGACATAATTTCCGCAGGTATGTATATGTGTTTCCCCTGGGACGAGCTAAAAAGCAGATTTGAACAGGTTGTGAATCAACTGAAAATCGGGCATTTATTAACGAAAGAGACGGATAAAATATCGAACGGAGAAGGACAAAAGATTGCATTAGCAGGACAATTATTGCTTTTCCCTTCTATTTTGCTATTAGACGAGCCTACTTCAAATCTTGACCCTGTTTCAAAGCAGGCGTTACTTTCTGATTTGAAATCGCTGACAAAGGAAGGGCTAACAATTTTAATGGTCTCTCATAGGTTGGAAGAGGAAGCAAAATACGCTGACAACATTTTGTTCTTTGATAAGAAGATTATGTTAGAGGGGCGTCCGGAAGAGATTCTTCAAAACCGGGTCTTCTATAATAACTATCCGCCAAGAGGTCATTTTATTCTTTCTCACAAACTAAAACGCAAAACGGGCTCTTTTATTATCGTTCCTGAGGCGTTATACAAGGAACTTGATTTAAAAGTGCACAATCAAAATAATCAAGAAATTGCGGATAATGCCCCCGCGGCAATAAGATTTAACCACGTTACTGCTTCTTATCCAAACGACTACGTTGCTTTAAATGATTTTTCTATTCGCATCCCAGAAAACAAGATAACTTGCATCTTTGGACATTGTGGTTCAGGGAAAACGAGTATTGCAAGAGCTTGCTTAAAAGCTTTGAAGATTGAAAAAGGAAAGATAGAGATTGCCGGAAGAAATTTGAAGGATTACAAAAACGACCTGTATTCAAAAATTTTCTACATACCTCAAAACCCCAAAGAAATGTTCTTTGAGCCGAAAGTAGAAGAAGAGGTTTTATGGGGTTTAGAAGATAAGAGCATAGAAGCGAAAAGAGCTTTAGAAGCTTTAAAGAAGGTTGGAATGGATAAACTGAGGGATAAAGAGCCAGATAGCCTGTCCTTTGGACAGCAACGCTTATTAACAATTGCTATTGCCTATGCAAACAAACCAGAGATAATATTTTTTGATGAGCCTGAGCTCTCTTTAGACCCTGTATCTCTGAACAAGGTAATAGATGTCTTATTGCAGCTTAGAAAAGAAGGACTTACCATTATTGTTCTTACGCATGATGTCAATACCTTCGCTTATCTTGCTGAATATGCGGCTATTTTAGCAGAAGGGAAAGTTTTGATAGAAGGTCTGCCCTCTTTCGTCTTTAGCAACGAGCAGTTAATGAGGGAGGCGAATCTGTTAAAACCTTTGTTCATTCCAGAAATATATAAGCTTGGATTGAAACCACCAATAACATGGAAAGAAATGAGCCGTTTTCTGGTAAGGTAAGATTTACGAATAGGATACATGCAATCGCAAAACTTATTCTCTTAATGCTAATTATCCCCGTGATTTGTGTTATAAAATTGCTTGTTACGACGAACTTAACAACTTCAATTTTTCTTCTCTCCCTTCTGGCTTTGATAATTGTCTTATATGCAGCTTCTGATGTCTCTTTTAGCTACATATGGAAAAATTTAAGGTTCTATTTGATAACAATTCTTTTGTTAATCGTGGCTCTACTTGCGTTTATAGATATAAGGCTATTGCTTACGAGAGGATTGCAGGCTTATCTCTGCTTTGTTAACATTATCTTAGCGGGCTTTCTCTTTATTTCAACCTCAAATCCTTCTGACATTACTTTATTCTTAATGCAATACAAGAAGTTGAAGGTAATAGCTCTTCCTTTACTTGCCGCAACACGAGTGATGTATATTTTAAATTCTGAGCTGCAAGATTTACTGGCGGTGCAAAAGCAAAGAGGATCTACATTTAGCTTAAATCCTTTGAAATTGGATAAGACGATTAAAAGCTTTACTGCCCTGATTATACCTGCTCTCATTACCTGTTTAAACGTGAGTGACAGAATCGTAAGGACATTGGTAGTCCGCGGTTATAGTAGCGAAAGAAGCATTACCAAGCCACCATTCCTGAAACTCAGGAAAACGGATTATTGGTTTATCTTATTCGCAGTTTTTATATTTTCAGTGGGGATTTTCATGTAGATTAGACATTGTAACCTACCTTTCTCAAATTACTGAAAAATTCTTCATAAGACCTTTTAGGGGCTATGCACCTTTCAATGTTTGTTTTTGCTTTTTTTACGTATTCTCGTGAGTTATAATAATCCTCAACCAATTTTTTTTGCTGCTTCAGTAAATCTTCTGGAGATAGTTTTCCTTTGAGTATAGGTTCCTGGGAGGTATATCTTCTCCAATCCTTTGTTAACAAACTTCCTTCTTCTTTGGTCTGTTCATATAATCAGGTTCCGGGAAAGGGAGTAAGAAAACTTATTCTGACCGAATCAGGCGTTATCTCCTTTAACTCTGACAAATAGGTCTGAAATGTCTCTTTAGTTGCTGTTCGGGGGTCTATCATAAGAAATGTATGAGTTAGAATGCCGATGTCGCCTGTCAACGCTATTACTTCCTTTGCTTTTAATGGGTCTTCTCGCTTATTCATACTTTTAAGAAAATCTTCGTCAAAAGATTCGACGCCATAAGACACCTTGCCAAATCCTGCTTCTTTCATTGTTCTTAATAATTCTTCATCAATATCAATTGTGGATTCACACCACCAGGTTACATCAAGTTCTCTACGTTGTATTTCATCGCATAATTCTTTTACTTTACTTTTATTCGTGCTGAAGTTTAAATCAGCAAATCCTATAAAATTGGAATTATAATGGTTTACCAAGCTCTCTATCTCATCTACCGTATTATCGGGCGACCTATAAATGATTTTTCTGTTCCACATAAAAGGGGATGCACAAAAGTAACAATTGTAAGGACATCCTCTCGAATAAATAACAAGAGCCATTCTTAAGTCTGAGGAAGGTATAACCTCTAACGCATACGCTTTCTGATTTGCTATAAACTCCTTATCTCTAACAGGCAAGGGCAAAGCATCTAAATTTTTTATGCGTTCTCTAACAGGATTTATAACGACTTCCTTGTTACTTGTGTAGGCGATACCTTTAACATCAGAAGTATCTTCATCATTGCAAAGCCGGTCCAATAATACCCTGAATGTTTCTTCCCCTTCTCCTATGATAACGTAATCTACAACATTCTCTTTAACTATTGAAGGGTCACCAGAGGAGTGTGGACCACCAAATACCGTTATTATCTCTTTATTCGTCTTTTTAACGTCATTCGCAAGTTGCAAAGCATCAGGAAATTGGTAAGTCATTGAAGAAATAGCAAGCAAGTCGGGGTTATATGATAGAATCTCCTTTAGAAGTTCGCTGTAATTCCCCTGGTTCAAATATAAACGAACGTCACATTCCGCACTCTTTGCTATGCTTGCAATATACTGTATTCCCAAATTCTCTAATTGCGGTGTCTTAAGACCAACACATCCCACAGACAAAGCCTCATTTTTAATCGTTCCCGCATCTACTAATGCTACTTTCATTGTATTTTACAAGAGATAAAATGTACGTTCTTTCTACTTAATCCTTTTTTATTGCGTTTGCAATAATGGGTAGCGTGGGAGGAAGGATAAGATGAAGAAATACGAATGCACGGTTTGTGGCTACATCTATGACCCGAAGAAAGGAGATCCTGATGGAGGGATAGAACCAGGAACGGCATTTGAAGATTTGCCGGATGAGTGGGTTTGCCCGGCATGTGGTGCAAGTAAGGATGTATTTGAGGAAGTTGTGGAGTGAAGTAAAACTATCGCAGCTCTCGGGAACTTGTGGGCATTTATGATTGCCCTTTGTGTCATATGACACCTGGTTCATGAAGGCATCTTTCTCTATAAATAGGTGATGCACATGAATCGGGA
>JAFNKG010000062.1 GCA_017883965.1 Candidatus Methanophagales archaeon
CTTCTTCCCACAGTTTTTCTTCTGATTCTTTTTGCTGTTGCCGCCACGTTTCAGGCTCGGTGGAGTATGTGGGTTCTCATATTTAGCCAGTTGGGCTTCGAGTCCCCTTATGCATTCCTTAAGCAACTCATTCTCACGCTTAAGTTGATCAATCTCGTCTTGAAGTTGCCTGATGATCTTGTCTTTGTCCATCCGACTCGTGACAGAATATTGCAGTCATAGTATAGAAGTTTTTCGGTTAAGAATAGATTTTAGATGGGTGTGAATGTGGTGAAGATGAGGTGGGTGTGAGGAGGTAAACACATACAAAAAATTAAATGTTCGATTTTCACATACATTCTATTTTGCATTCCCGGATGATTTTCTAACGGAAGAACTCGCTGCAAGAATCCTTGCGGGTGCGGGGTTAGACCACGGAGAAGTGAGAAAAGTGATGGGAGAGAATTCAAGGGCGTTGATGAGAAAAATAGGGAGGCAATGACATGCAAAGCCTGAGACAAATACTACTGAATCCAAATAGAAAGGAAGTTTTATATATTCTTAAGTGAGAAGGATAAAATAGGGGGTATTAAGTTGGCAACATCAGAAAGACTTCTGACACATGTAGCAGAGGATTTAGGAGTAAACAAGGACGAACTACTCGCAGAGAGTTTATTAGAGTATTTAAAATCAAAGAAGAGGGATTGCATGGCTGAGAAGTTCGAGATTTTGTCGCGGTATAGAAACATATCTTCTTCAAAAGAATTAGAAGAAGCCATAAAGAATGGTAGTGTAGCGGAGCATCCCGGCTGGGAGGATTTGATAGTTATCGAAAATCTCGATGAGAAAATAAAAAGGTTAGACAAAGAGATTGAGAATATTGAAAATTTACTTGGAACTTGAATCAATAGCAAAAGGATTTAGCGAAGTCGTGACGGACACAAAGATAATAAAGCTTCCATCTGGAGAACCTTTAAAATTAAGGATTTACATTCTTGACAAAAGCTTTTTAGATGTTTGGATTTCTATTTCTGGGAAGTATTCCTATCACTGGAAAGAAGACATATTGATGGAAAAATCTATCGCCATGACAATGCACCACATAAAGCTTGGGTGCAGGTAAAAACGTTTCCAAGACATTTTCATGATGGCGAGGAGCAGAATGTTGTTGAGAGCAGAATCAGTTCTGAATCAGGGGAAGCGATAAGAGAATTTTTAGAATTTGTCAAAGGTTATTTCTCTAAATAGATAAATGACATTGAAATAAAATGGACATGTGATTACAGTAAGGCATTTAAAGGGCAAAGATAAGGAGGTGATATAGATGTTTTCATCCCCGGAAGAGGTTTTTGAGAAGGAAAAGAAATATATGATGCCTGTTTACAAAAGGCCACGAATAGTGATAAGAGAGGGAAAAGGAGCAACAGTAAAGGATTTCTTTGGAAAAGAGTATATAGATTGTGTTGGTGGAATTGCAGTAAACGCGGTTGGCTATTGCTATCCTGTGGTGGTGAAAGCGATAAAAGAGCAGGCGGAGAAGCTCATGCACGTCTCGAATTTGTATTACACGGAGCCGCAGGTGGAGCTTGCGGAGAAGCTATCCGGGAAAAGCGGTATGGACAAAGTTTTTTTCTGTAATTCGGGCGCGGAAAGTGTGGAAGCGGCATTGAAATTGGCAAGAAAAGTGACAGGAAAGCATAATTATATAGCTGCGGAAGGCAGTTTTCACGGAAGAACATTAGGCTCGTTGAGTGTAACTTTTGAAAGTAAATTTAGAAGCGTATTTGAACCTTTACTGCTGAAAGGAGTGAAATTTGTGCGATACAACGATGCAGAAGCAATTAGAAAGGCAATAGATGGCGATACTGCTGCCGTTATATTAGAGCCTATTCAAGGCGAAACCGGTGTGATAGTCCCCTCAGAGGGCTATTTGAAAGAGGTAAGAGAAATATGCACCGAGAAAGAGGTTTTGTTGATTCTGGATGAGATACAGACAGGGTTTGGTCGCACAGGGAGATGGTTTTGTAAAGAGCATGAAGGCGTAGAGCCCGATATAATGACGGTGGCGAAGGCGATGGGTGCTGGTTTCCCAATAGGTGCAATGCTCGCAAAAGAAGGGATAGAATTTGAAGCCAGTGAACATGCGTCAACCTTTGGCGGCAATCCGCTGGCTTGCGCTGCTGCATTGGCGTCTATAAAAGTGATAGAGGAGGAAAAGTTAGTGGAAAGGTCAAGAGAGCTTGGTGCGTACTTTATGAAAAATATCTCTGATGGAGGGGACCCAAGCGTGGTAAAGGAAATAAGAGGAAAAGGGCTGATGATAGGAATAGAATTAACGAAGCGCTGTGGTGAAATAGTAGAGAAAGCGCTTGAACGGAACATTTTGATAAATTGCACTTCTGAAAGCGTGATAAGGTTGGTTCCTCCGTTGGTTATAAGTAAGGAGGAGATAGACAGGGTGGTTTCGGTTTTGCGTGAGATTGTCAAATAGGCAAAAGTAAACCCTAAAGAGAGTGGGAACCAATATAGAAAAATAAAAACGAATTGATCTTGCCCCTGCCGCTAAAAATACGCTCAGGATTGATTTTGGGTGTTTAACCACGAAGCTGTAATAAATTTGGGGCTTTATTCAAACAAATCCACTAGAGCCAATTTTCTTATATATCCATCATCTATGGCAACAACTAAATCTCCAAGCGTATCCATTAGTGCCTCAATTTTCTCCCTTGAGATATTTGTTCTGCTTGCTAAATCATCAACAGACGAATTTAGCAGATCAATAATTCTCTTATCACTGATGGTTTCATAGCCATCCTCATTGACCTTAATAGCACAAGCAATTTCAGCCTTTCTTATGAGTTCAGCGAGTTTTGTTACTCGTATACCCGTAGTTTTAGAGAGGTTTAGCGCATCTTTTCCCGCCAAATCTCCTATATCCATAATCCCGGTTGACTTTACTATTTTATCCATGTACCTTCTTCCTATTCCATCAACAAATAGGATACTCAAGTTTCTCAACGAGTGGCGTAGGACTCGATATTCAATCTTGTAGCAACCGGCGATATTTACACCTTTGCCACCTTTTAATGTTGTTACGTGTTTGAATCCCGGCTTTCCTTCTGTTAGTATGCATTTAACGAGTAAGTTTGTTGTGCCTTCATTATCTGTTCTGAACCACACAGGCAAAGGATCTATTTGCCTCCAGTACGGTAAAAGGCTTAGATAGAATTTGCCGTTCTTAAGATCAATCTCCTTTGATCGATAATCTTCTAAGTCCCATCGCTCTACCACTTTGTTATCCACAGATCTTATCTTTCGCACATGCACTCCATCGATCCTAACAGCTATATCGGGGTCTGTAATCGTTACCTTGACAAATGTCTCTTTTTTACCCATAGGTTTCACCTCTCCACCCTAAAGATGTCTTTTAATCTCATCTTCTCAAATAATAAACCCTCTATTGCTTGAGATAGATCATTTAATTGTGAAAGGAGTTTCTTGGCATCATCTTCTGTCACACCTGCTTCCTCGGTTATTTTGTCGGCACTCCATTTCAAAATGGCACTCATATACTCATTGCCAATTTTAGCGAACTTATCTGAACTTACGGAGATACTGCACGACAACTTTACCCTATCAAGTATGGTTGTAGTATCCTCCCCAAGAATCTGGGATACCTGGTCCTGCAGATTCTTATTTAACATATCATTTATTACTACGATTCCAATTGAAACAAGTTTTTTCCTATGCTCAATAGTGATACCATTGATATTTCTTACATCCAATGAACCTAACCAGAAATGCAGTACTCTGTATTCCAGCCTTAAACATGCAGGCACAACAAGGGTTTTACCACTTTCTACAATTCCTATGTCCTTGAATTGTTTCGCTCCTGGTCTCTGTAGCTCGCTCAGCACACACTTTGCAATTAGTTTTCTCTCACCCTCATTGTATATTTTAAACCACACCGGCAGGGGATCAACATTCTCAAAATAAGGCCAAAGTCGCAAGTAAAACTTACCACCTTTGAGATCAATGTCTTCTGTAGACTTATAGTTTCCAAGGTCCCATCGGTTCACAGTTGCATCATTTTTTGTATTCTTCTTATCTACCTGCACTCTATCTACAACATCTGGATCTACTATTCTTATCTTAGCTACATAATTAGCCATTTGCTACCACACCCAACACATGTATAGCCCAATAATTTTTCGTATATGTATCATTTTCGTTTCCTATATTAAAAAATATCAAATGTTGCAGTATAAAAAGCTTTCGGTCAAAAATAACTTCCGCTTGAAACTACGTTAATCCCCCCTCTTTTGCTCCATGTTGACGCTGTGTACATACTGATGGAGGGTTCAGGAACCTATCAGAGCATAATGGGAACACATGAAGACAAAATTATACCATCGTGTATAAAATAGACGAGTGGTAATTCCCCTTTTCCTATTTTTCTTTTTTAACTCTGACAAAAACAGATCCTTTTGGTAATGCTTTTCTTTTTAAGAAAAGGTTTACAATTACCTATGGCGCCTCTAACCATAACATTGACTCTCGACTTGCATGTGCACACGAATTACTCTCATGATGGATGTGATTCAGTTAAGAAGATAATAAAAAGTGCGATAACGAAAAAGCTCGATAGTATCGCAATATGCGACCACGACACAACGGAAGGTTTTTTGCTGCACGAAAATACGTAACCGATAACAATTTGAATTTGAAGTTAGTTTTGGAATTTTTCCAACTCCTCAGGCGTATTTATGTTTGTAAACGTTTTTAACTCAGGGTCTATTTCCCTTATCATGTTTACGGGAAGGAAATTAACGTTTTTGAGTTGCGATAAAACATTAAAAATCTTCTCATCGCCTTTTTTTGCCGCTTCCTTTATCGCAGCCAGCATCGGCTCTTTTCGGTACACTGCATGTAATGGCTCCAACATCCCGTTTTCCCATCTCGGCACTACGGCATCGTATCCCGTAGATGCTGTCGCAAATAGAAGTTCTACTACGCGTTTGTTTACAAAAGGCATATCGCAGCCGATGACGAGAGAATACGAAAAAGAAGCCCTTTCTAAACCCGATAATAAGCCTGCAAGTGGACCAAAGCCCTTCAGCGAGTCAAAAACTAAAACGACTTTATTCTGTATTTTTATCTTATTCCTGATTTGTTCTCCCTGCTTCCTGTCCCGTGCTGCCACTATTATTTCATCTGCCACGGTTGATATTTTATCAATGGCATGCTGTATGAGCGGCTCGTTGTTAAAGGTGACGAAGCATTTATCGAAGGATTGGAATCTATGACTTTTTCCACCAGCCAGGACGAGCACTGTTTTTTTCATCTCCATTATTTCAGAAACAAAAGCAAGGGTTTCATATTTAAATAGGGAAGGGTTTGATTATTATGGGTATGAATTTAAGAAGAAATAAAAACAAAAATAAGGAGGGGGAAAAGAAATAGGAAATATGGAAGCAAGAAATATAATATTCTCGGTTGTGATGGTCTTCTCTGCCTTCGTGCTTGCGTTTAGGTTGTGGGACAAGTATAGTGACCCTGCGATTGCAATGGCGGCAGTGATATTGTTCGGAATGCTGGCTCTTTTGTTCTTAAGCGTGGACGAGAGATTAAGGAGAATAGAAGAGGGTATAAAAGAGAGGGAGCGGTCTTTAAGGGTGAGTTTGCAATCGGTGGAAGAGGGAGTGCGCGACAAAGTGGATACTGCAGCGAGAAGATTAGAGGAAGTGAAAGAGGAGATATTAAAACGGGGATACCGGTAAAATAAAAATGCAAAGTGCAAAAGTCAAAATAAATCTTTCAATGTTTAGAAAGGAAGTGTTTTTGCATTTTTGCATACAGATACGATAATAAAGCGATGTGGAAGGAGATAATGGATAAGTTTGAGGGTTTACCATCGCAAAAGAAAGTTATCGAGTTATTATTGGAAAGAGGATTTCAGGTGAGGGAAGGGAAAGTAACCTCAGGCGGGATTGAGATACCGCATACGCAGATAGCAAACGAGATAGGCGCAGATAGGCGTGTAGTTGATATGACAGTGAAAAGAATCCAGAAGGAGCCAGAGTTGATAGAAATATTTGAAAACATTCGTTCGATTGCATTTCTTGTGGATGTCGCTCCTTTATTGGGGCTCAGTGTGATTATAATCCATCCTAAGGATGCGAAGGAGAAGGGGATACTTGGCGAAGTTGCTACGGTGATAGCAAAGCGAGGGTTTAGCATAAGACAAGCGGTTAGTGATGACCCATATTTAGTAGATGACCCTAAACTCACGATTATCACTGATAAAAATATACCGGGTGAGTTAATAGAGGAGATAGGGCGGTTAAAGAGCGTAAAAGGCGTGCAAATCCACCCGCCGTTGTAAGTACTAAAATGAAATTCTCAATTGTCCCGGACGAAGAGATTCTGGAAGGAAAAACCACAGATATATACTTCCTCAGGGCGGAGGAGGTGCTGATGCGGAAAGGAGTGAACCCGGAAGTAGTGGCAGAGGTTGTTACGACAGGAGGAGGATGGGCGGTGCTGACGGGTCTGGAAGACGTGGCTCATTTGCTGGCGGGGAAGGACGTGGACGTGTATGCGATGCCGGAGGGCACGATTTTTTTTCCGGATGAGCCCGTTTTGCGTATCGAAGGTCGTTATTTGGAGTTTGCGAGATATGAAACGCCTTTGTTAGGGTTCCTCTGTCATGAGTCGGGGATAGCGACGAAGGCGGCGCGGATAAAGAAGTTGGCAGGGGAAGTCCCTGTAATTTCGTTCGGCACGAGGAGGCAGCATCCCGCATTAGCAGCGATGATAGAGAGATGCGCATACCTTGGTGGAATGGACGGTGTGAGCTGCGTTGCAGGTGCGGAACGGATAGGAATAGAAGCGACAGGGACAATGCCTCATTCTTTGATTATATGTTTTGGCGAGGAAAAGCAGAAGGAAGCGTGGAAGGCGTTTGACGAAGTGGTTGCGGAGGAAGTGCCGAGGATATGCTTGTGCGATACTTATTATGACGAGAAGAAGGAATCTATAATGGCTGCGGAGGCACTTGGAGAATCTTTACGTGCTGTTCGCTTAGATACGCCAACGTCGAGGAAGGGCGACTTCAGAAGAATTATAGAGGAAGTGAGATGGGAGCTTGATATTAGAGGGTATAAGAACGTAGGGATATTCGTAAGCGGGGGTATAGATGAAGAGGAAGTGGTCGAGCTGAGAGATGTCGTAGCGGGGTTTGGTGTGGGGACAAGTGTTGCAAATGCTAAGTGCATAGATTTCGCACTGGATATAATAGAAAGAGAAGGGGAACCCTGTGCAAAGCGCGGGAAGCGAGGAGGGAAGAAGCAGGTGTATAGAAGGAACGGTGTGATTGAAGCGGGAAAAGACGAGATAAGGTTGGTGAAAGAAGCCGCGCCAAAAGATATGGAGCCGTTGCTGAAGCCGATGATTCTCAAGGGAGAAATAGTGAAGGATTTTTCGTTTTCGCTGGAAGAAGCGAGGAGAAAAGTGTTGGAGCAGTTGAAGGTCGTTGAAGTAAATAAGGCATAGTTTGTTTTTCTTTGTTTGTTTGCGTGAGTGGTGTTGCTTCTTATATAATAGGAATATAATAGGTGTATAATATTAAGTGTTGATAAAATGCAAACCAGAGCAAAGATCGTTGTAAAAGGGGAAGTTCAAAGGGTGGGATACAGAGATGCAGTAGAAAAGATAGCTCGTAAATTGAACATAAAAGGTTTTATAGAGAATCTAAAACCTTATGATGTAAGAATAGTCTGTGAAGAGGAGGAAGGAGAAATCAAGCGATTTATAGAAGCGTTAAAGATAGAAGGAGACCCGTTGATCAGCGTTAGCGACATAGTAGTGGAGTATGAGAAGCCAACAGGCGAGTTCAAGTATTTCGAGATCAAAAGGGGCAGCTCAGAGGAAGAGACTGCCGAGAGACTGGATCTTGCTGCGTTACATCTAAAGAATTTAACAAGTGTCGTTTCAGTAATGAACAATAATCTTGGTGGTAAAATTGACAACGTAGGTGAACATTTAGGTGGTAAGATTGATAGTTTAGGTGAACATTTAGGTGGTAAGATTGATAGTTTAGGTGATACGATTGATGCGGGCAGAGCGGAAAATAGAGAAGGATTCGCAATGCTTGGTGACAGAATTGATGTGATAAAAGAAGATACATCGGCAATGTTAGATAAGCAAGATACAACGATAGAGATATTGAAGGATGTAAGGGCGGATACGGGAGATATAACGAATGCTTTGAGATTTTTAAAGGAGATATACCGTGAAACGTTAGAGCTGAGGGATAAATATGAAGCGCTGAGCAGGGATGTTGAAGCGATAAAGGCGAAATTGAAAGTAAGTTGAGCATGATAAATTGCATCTTGAGATGAATTGCTGAGACATGGAGAATCAATAACTCTTGCACATGTCCGCACAGAAAACTCCTCTACAAGACATGTTAAATCTTTTCAACATATAAATCTAATCCTCAACGATTCTGTCCTGAAAAATTCCCAATTCATTAGTATCTACAAACCATGTCTTTTGGAAACTCGTTCCTTAAGCTCGTCACCAAGCTTTAAGGCTATTTCATCCGTGAGTTTGCTTTCCTTTAGCAATTCATCTGCGAGTTTGAACATAAGCTCTTCCGATAACTGCTCCTTCAATGCTTCACAAACTATTCTGCTCAATTCCTCTTTACCCAGCATCTTAGCCCCCACTTCCAATTCTTTTGGTACTTCTACTTTTATTTCCGCCATTTCTACTACCTATAACCATATTAATCCTGCGTATATAAATACTTTCTCTTTGGCGAAAAACTCTCCCAGAAACTTCGTTTTCAAAATATCGTATTTGTTTACCGCCGAGATCACGGAGAGCGTTGAGATGATTTTTCTGACTCTCTGGAGTCTCTGCGGGCTCAGCGGTAAATGAAAAAGAGGTGGATAAACGATAACCTGCGATAATCACGGCGGGATGATGCTTAGAGTATAAAAAAGGGGGAAAAAAATCGGAAAATTTTATATATGCCCTATTTTCTTCTTTCTATTTTAAGGGAGGTCAATCTCAGATGGACAGACCGATACTTACAAGGCTGGAGGAGCGAGGGATATATTTAGAGGATATGGTATCAACGGCTCTGGAGCTCTACGTGCCGGTGGAAGGAGAGGACGTGGATAGAGAAGAGCTAAAAAAGAGGTTGGAAGAAACGATAAAGAAGGAATGTTCGGATGTGAACGTGGCATTGCTGTTAGCAGCGGCGTTTCATTTAGATGAGGAAGAGATAAGAAAGGGAAGAGCGGGAGAAGCGGGAGAAGCCGATGCAGCCTGTATTGTTGCTGACGAGCTTATAGGGATTGACATAGCAGAATACATAGGCGGTAAAAAAGCGCTTTTTAATTTCTTTTATTACGATACGAGGAAGCCGGGGATATTGAGCGAACTGGGTGTTTTCATGGACGATGCTATCGGTGGACTGATAGCAGGATGCATGAGTAAGATGTTAGGTTAGTAAGTATTTGCGACTTTTAAACCTTCTTCGCCAGTTTTCACGTCCATTACGAACGCACCTGCAATTTCCATCGTGGCTTTTATTCTATCTACAGATTCACCCGGCAACACCAAAACAGAACCTACACTACCCATCTCGTCCAACCCACCTGCTCCTGTTACTTTCGCACCCAAAGCGCCTGACCCTTGCGACATCTTTACGAGTTCGCTTAACCGCCTCGGAACCACGCCTATTGCATCCAGCAAACCATGATTTATGTTCATCAGCGCACCCAATTTCACAAAATCGCAATTCTCTATCGCATTGAGTGCCTGTGCCGTTATTGCATCCGAGGCATCGAAAATGGAATCAAATATCTCCTTAAAACTCTCTTTTCGCACCTTAACCTCTTCTACAATTCTTTTCGTCTTTAATCCCATCTCAGAAGCTTTTTTGGTGTCCATACTCAAAGGTATGCTGCCAATGCACCCCACAATCAGATCCAGTTCTGGTAAGTGCAATCTCTTCACCTCTCCTTTCTCTACCAGCACATATCCGCCATAAGTTGAAATCGCAGTATCAACAGGACTGGCAGCGCCTTGAACTGCCTTCTCGACATGATGTGCGTCATTTCTTATGCCTTCCAAATCACCGCTTACGCCAAAATATTCTTTGAGTGCTGCGATAGTAGCAACACAGGTAGCTGCTGAAGAGCCTAATCCGGCAGAAAGCGGTATTTCCGACTTTATCTCTATTTCCACGCCTTCCCCGCCTATCCCGTATCTTTCTTCCAGATACACTATTGATTCCTTGACATACGCAGTTGCTTTTGTTACGGCGTCGTAATCTTTATAAGGCAGTGCTTTGATATTCCCTTCTTTTTTATGCTCTAAATCCATCTCTAAGCCAAAAGTAGGTATGTTCTCTATTTTTACGTGATACCCTTCTTTTTCTCTGCTCGATACCTCTACCGCGAGCCGTCGGTTTATAGCAGTAGCTAACGCTCGCTTTCCATACACCACAAAATGCTCACCAAATAGTATCACCTTTGCAGGGACAGATGCCCGTATTTTTTTCACCATGTTTTTTATAATTTGTAATTTGGTGCTTGATATTTATTTGTAATTTGGTGCTTGGTGCTTGGTGCTTGGAATTTTTCAGCCTCACAATTCCAATGCCTCCTCATTTCAACCGCCTCAACCTCTCACGCATATTCCTCCAGTGGCTTCCTTCCCAGTATATCCTGCCGCAACCTTCACAAACCCAGAAATCCCACTTACCAACCCTGCTCGTTGGCACATAACTTTTCTCCTTCAGCATCTCCTCCTCTCCTTCCTCTACATTTCTTATCCTCGCATTGCATTCGCTACACCTGACAGGAACGGGTTCGAGGTTTATGTTTACGTTACGAAGAAGCAACTCCTTCAATTGTTCCATCACATCCTCTGTTTTTATTTGAACGCACTGCACACCCTTTTTACTCGCAGATGATGCAAGATTTTTGTCTCGCGTGAGCAATATTCGTGCTTCCTGCTCTGCAAAAGCAACAAGGGCTTTATCCTCTTCTTCTTCTCCTTCGACTGATTTATCTTTTACTTCCGCAGCGTAAACGGTATCGTGCCCAAGGATACGAAGCCAGGTGCTTAACTTTCCTAACATCCTGTCGGTTACGAATCGCAAAGGTTCAAAAGGGAAAAGTACTTCCTCAAAGTTCACCACTTTTCTTCCTTCTATCTCTATCCCTTCCTCGTTCAAAAGTCTTATTTTCTTATCCACACCCAAACTATAACCTCCAACATCACCGTTACTTCTAACGACACGATGACAGGGAATAATTATAGGATACGGGTTTTTCGCAACTGCCTGAGCAACAGCACGAGCTGCACGAACAGAGCCTGTTATTTCTCTCGCTATCGCGCCATAAGTTGTTACTTTACCACTCGGTATTTGCTTTACCCTGTTCAATACTTCCTCCTGGAAATTTTTACTCATACTTTAAATATACCCCTACGTAAAGAATTTTGGGATGAAAATGAACACAAAAACTATAATTTTATGCGGATTGGCAATATTGGTCATAGCAGTTCTCACAATTACGGCAGCCGGCGGTTTCTTTGGATGGTTCGGACCCAGAACGCTGATAGTGAATGATGATGGAAAAGCGGATTATGAGATAATACAGAAAGCGATAGATGATGCAAGAAGCGGCGATACCATTTTTGTGAGAAATGGGATTTATTGTGAAAATCTGCGTATAACAAAATCAATAAAGCTCGTTGGGGAAGACAAAAATAATACAATTATTGATGCAGGTGGAGAAGGCAGGTGCATTTATGTTACTGCCGATAACGTCCATATCAGCGATTTCACTCTTCAAAATGGTGAATGGGGCATCTACTTAGAATCATCAAGCAAATGTGTTTTAACGCAGAATAATATTATAGATATCAAACCATTCTATGGTTTGTTTGTCGAAGGAAAATACGATAATAGCATAGATGAAAGTAATACGATAAATGGCAAGCCTGTTTATTATTTTCACGATATTCATAGATCGAGAGAAAATCCTGAGATAATTGAAAATAAAGAATCTTTAGGGTCCGTCATTCTAAGTAATTGTACCCATTTTATTCTAAGAAATAATACAATCGCTAATGGTGACGGTATCCTATTAATGGATTCATCTAAAAACATTTTAAGAGGAAATAAAATTTTAAAAAGAGAGCATATAAAGCCGAATGAGAGGGCTGGGGCTTACTCTATGCAAGCATATTATGGACTATATTACGGATTATGGGTAGAAGGAGCTTTTGACAATGACATAGATCAAAGCAATAAGATAAATGACAAACCCATTTATTATTTTCACGATACTCATGGAACGACAGATGACTCTAAAATAATTGAAAACAAGTCAGCTGGAGCTATTATCTTAGCTAATTGTACCCACTTTATAGTAAGGAATAATACATTAGAAGGTGGAGATGGTATTTTACTAATTCAATCCAGTAACAACAATATAATCTATAACATCGCAAATTCTAACAACTACAATGGTATCTCGCTAATTTCATCCAGTGACAATAATATAGCCAATAACACTGCCTCTAGGAAATTTTACTTACTTGCCGTTCAAATTAATGGTATTCAGCTAGATTCATCCAGAAACAACAATATAACCTATAACACCGTCCGCTATAACTATAACGGTATCTCGCTAATTTCATCAGACAATAATAATATAAAATCTAATAATATTGCCAATAATAACAGGGATGGTATTAAGCTAAATTTATCCAGCAACAATAATGTAGTCAATAATACTGCCAATTTCAACTCATTTGGTATCACGCTAGTTTCATCCAGCAACAATAATATAGCCAATAACACTGCCAATTATAACAAGGGTGGTATATCGCTATATCCATCCAGCAACAACACTATAACCTATAACACCGCCAATAATAACAGCTTAGTTGGTATTCTACTAAATTCGTCCAGCAATAACAATAATATAGCCAATAATACCGCCAATTATAACGACCTTGGTATCTCGCTAATTTCATCCAGTAGTAACAATAATATAACCTGTAACACCGCCAATTATAACGACTACTATGGTATCTGGCTAGATTCATCCAGCAACAACACTATGACTAATAATACAGTTTTGAATAATGAGGTTGGTATTTGGTTATTTTCCAGTAATTTTAGTTCGATATTGAATAATACAATAACTAATAACAGAATAGGCATCAAGTGCGAGTTTTCTTCTGATCTGTCTATTCATTATAATTGCATATATTCAAATACAGAATATGGTGTCTTTAATGAAGCATCAACATACATCAATGCTACATATAATTGGTGGAAAGGGATTCCAAATATTACCGGAGATAGCGTCAGTGGAAATGTTACTTACATCCCTTATTTACATGAAACACAAATTGTTATCACTTCACCCAATAATCAATCAGCATTCGCACTTGGCCAAACAATTACATTCAATTCTTCACTTCTTGGTGACTTTGTTCCCTATACCTATAACTGGATATCAAACATAGATGGATATATAGGGAATGAAAAAACTTTTAAACTATCTAAGTTATCGGCAGGAATACACACAATCAATCTTATTGTTAAAGATAGCAATGGCTCAACTCTTTCAGATACAATAACAATAGCTATAAAAAAACCACCAGAATTTATAACTGAAAACGAATCATGGAGCGATGAAAATATCACACTGGATGAAGATTTGATAATTTTAGAAGGGGGAAATCTGACACTTAACAATGTTACATTAAAGATTAATTGCTCGTTACCCGGGCATTACAGGATAGTGGTACAAAATGGTGCTTCTCTACACATCAATAATTCTAATATTACATCAACTAATCCTGGCAATAACTTTCTCTTTCAAGTTTATAACGGTACAACGTTTGAAATGAAAAACTCAGAATTGCATGGGTGTGGTTATTCGTTGAAGGATGATAAACTCGCTGGATTATGGATTAATGCAAATCATACTACAATTGAAAAAAATGTGATAACAAATAATCTTAATGGTCTAATATTTTATCAATCCAATAACAATAATATAATCAATAATAACATCGTCTATAACGATTTCGTTGGTATCGGGCTAGATTCATCTAACAACAATAATATAGCCAATAATACCGCTCATCATAATAACCTCATTGGTATTACGCTAAATTCATCCATTAACAATAGTACCATATGACACCTAGTTACCCTTACCGTCTATATTCACCTCCTTTCTATTTAAATGAATACTTTCCGG
>JAFNKG010000131.1 GCA_017883965.1 Candidatus Methanophagales archaeon
AGTTATCATCTATCTTTTTGAATGTCATACACAAAATTATGGTTTGGAACTTATATATAGTTTTGGGATCAGCTCATTGTTAACTTTATTTTATTGCCCTGTCACATATACGGGTTTTTTATATACGATGGAAGCAATGATATCCAGAATACTGCGAAAAGTTTAACTCAAAACGTTTCTGATGATGACCTAAAGGTTCAAGAATTATTAGAATGGGAGTCACATAATATTTGGAATGTACATCGCAAAAGATTAACAAATAAATTCCCCTATCTTGTTTTGTTTAGAGCTTCGAATAACCCTTCGTGGGTAATGCATGCTCGTTATGGCGTATGTGGGGATTATGCAGCTCTCCTTTCAGAAATGGCAAGTGCTATCGGGATTGAAAACAGAAGGGTTTTTGATCCCACTGAAAATCATGAGTGGGTAGAAGTTAACATAAGTGGCTTCTGGAAAAATGCGGATGCATCCATCAATTGGCCCAATATAGTATATAATGATACCAAATTCTATGAACGCAATTGGACGAATATTTCACGAGTGTACTATAAAGATCCTCAAACAGGTGATGAAATTGATGTTACAAAAAGATATACCGTTACAGGTGACTTAGTTATTCATACCAAGGATGTAGATGAATCTTTTGAATCGTTTAATATCATTGTGCGCTCTTTGCCCTCGAAAAGGGTTGTTATACGTGGTAACTCCAATTCAAGTGGGTTTTTTAATTATACCCTCGGCGACCATGAATATTCCGTGATCGTTGAGGGGAAGATATGGGGTGGTATAACAGGCTATCGGCATGAAGAACCTATTACTCTTAAAGCAAATGATACAAAAGAAATAATATTAGAACCTAAACTTAAAATAGTTCCATTTGGATGGGTGCAAAGAATGAACACAAGTGATTGGATACAACTTGGGGTATTATTTGTCATGTTCTTCGCTGTAATTGTAGCGCTTTTTGGAGAAAAGTTCCGAGAATGGCTCAAAAGACCAAAGATAAGTCTAGAGTTTGACAAAAAATCTGATCGTTGTTTTAGAGAAGCTACAGTTCCCAGTGATAATATCCAAAAGGAGCAGTATAGCCCTTTTGTAAATGTTACAAGAGTGTACTATCGTTTAATGATGAGCTGATCCCAAAACTATATATAAGTTCCAAACCATAATTTTGTGTATGACATTCAAAAAGATAGATGATA
>JAFNKG010000063.1 GCA_017883965.1 Candidatus Methanophagales archaeon
GTTTATCGGAGACATATTGGAAGTCGCAATAAAAAAATAATGGTAGTGCGAACATCTACGGCAAGAATCAAGCTTGTGAATGTGGAAAAATATTAATCGGCTTGGTCGCTCGCCCTACTTGGTGTGTTGAAGGTGTCGTGCTTGCAACAGCAACTTCGAGGAGAAGAAAATAATAAATAAACCCTCTCTTTTTTATTATTAAGAGGGTTGATGAGGGGATGAACATGACTTTAGAAGAAAAATTCAAAGAATTGAAGAAAAAGAATGAGAAAGCATTGATAGGTTTCATAACTGCGGGCTATCCCACTGCTGAGGAGACCGCAAAAATAGCAGATGCCTTAATCCGGGGAGGAGTGGACATTTTAGAGCTTGGTTTGCCCTTCTCGGACCCCATCGCAGATGGTATTACGATACAGCGAGCGAGTGAAAGCAGTTTAAGAGCAGGAATGAACACGGATTTATATTTTGACGTCGTTGCGGGCATAAAAGGAGTGGAAAAGGTGTGCCTTACTTATTACAATCTGGTGTTACAAAGGGGGCTGGAACAATTCGTGAACGATTGCGAATCCGCCGGGATAAGTGGGTTAATAGTGCCTGATTTGCCCGTGGAGGAGTCAAAACCGTTGCTGAAAATATGCGGGGGGTATGAAACCGATTTAATCTTCCTTATTGCACCTACGACGACGGAGAAGAGAATGGCGAAGATTCTGGATGCGGCGTCAGGATTTATTTATGTCGTATCACTGCTCGGCGTAACAGGAGCGAGGGAGAAGCTTTCTGATACGATACATCCACTTGTCGGAAGGATAAAGGAAAGGGAATTATCAAGGGATAGAGATGTGCCACTGGCGGTTGGATTTGGTATCTCAAAGCAGGAGCACGTAAGAACGGTTTGCGAGGTCGCAGATGGTGCAATCGTGGGTAGTGCATTCATAAGATTAATAGAGGAGGGATTGAGGTCAGAAGAGAACATGCTTCGCGAGGTAGAGACATTTGCAAAGAGTTTAAAAACGGAGACCAAAATCTTCTGAGCCTGACGGCGACAGTGCAAAATGTAAAATGGAAAGTGCGAAATAGAAATTATAGAGGTAAAAGATAGAAAATGCCAAGCACCGGGCTTCATCTTGCTTTGACACTTTTCTTCCTCGCTTCTTGCTTGAAGGACGATGATTTTAAGCCCGCTTTGTTTTTGCTTCCTTTTGGACTCTTAAGCGACTTCGATTCTTTTATAGGCGTGCATAGGGCAACACTCCATAACCTGTTTATAATATTCATTCCGCTACTCCTTTTGATTATCCTCAAGCGTTTAAAGGTCAACACGGTAAAGGATAAATACTTCATTTTCGCTTCTTTACTCTTAGCATTCCACATATTCTTAGATGCTTTTTATAACGGTGTGTTTCTGTTCTATCCGTTTTCTGAAAAGAGCTATAACCTCGAATTCTGGTTTGGTCTGAAGGAGACAGGTTTGAGTGCCCTTTTCACGTGGATAATTCCCGGAAACGTGGGTGAGATAGAATATGTAATTACTCCAAGCCCGTCAGTGCCTGAAATCCCTATCATTGGAAGTGGAATCGAACTCGTGGTTTTGATATTCGCCCTGCTTACGTTCTTTTTACGATTCAAAGTAAACGATGTTCTTTACCGCCGAGAGCACGGAGAGCGCTGAAATGAGATGAGCTAAATGATTTTCCTGATTCGCTGTGTTCTCTGCGTGCTCAGCGTTAAACAAGTATATCACTTTTACTTTTATATCCTAAAAATATCAAAAATAGCATATAAGAAAGTAGCCCGGTAGTGTAGGGGTCAATCATCCGAGGCCCTGGACCTCGTGACGGCGGTTCGAATCCGTCCCGGGCTATTTAACTATCTTAATTTAGTAGCAAGTAAAATGCCGATAAAAACGAGCGAGACAGAAATAAAGCATCTTTTGATAGCATGGCTCGCTATTTCTTTTGCGTTTACCGTGCTAATCAAACGCGGGATGCTTGTGGACTCTAAACTAACATTTCCTGCTGTATTTATTCTTTCCGCGGTTACCGTTGGCTTCGCATTCATCTTCCATGAACTCGCTCATAAAGTAGTTGCACAGAGATATGGCGCATGGTCTGAGTTCAGGATGGCGCCTTTTATGTTGCTCGTGGCAATACTATCAGCTTTTATGGAGTTCATATTTGCAGCACCCGGTGCTGTCATGGTACTCAATCCGTATCTTACGAGAGAAGAGAGTGGAAAAATAGCGATAGCAGGTCCGATGACGAACGCGGCATTGGCTTTTCTTTTCTTACCGCTCTCTCTTTCTGCTTCTGGTATGCTAAAACAAATAGGCGAGTTTGGAGTGATGATAAACGCATTGCTTGCCGTTTTCAATATGATTCCCATTAGCGTACTGGATGGGAGGAAGGTGTTAGCATGGGATAGGCGAGTGTATGGTCTTGCGTTATGCTTTGCGATTATTGTGTTGGTGGTGAGTGTGATAACATAATTACTCACATCATAACGATAACCAGAAGAATCATGAATAGTTTTGAAATCATACTACTCATGTAATTTATAACACTTAGTTTCACACCGAGTTTTCCAAACAGTGATATATTCACGGAAAGACTGTATTTCAGATATACCATAGTTATAATTAACATGCTCCCAATAAGGAGTGTTAAAATAGCTTGTTTTGCGGTTATTATACCTTCTTTCAGGAGGACAGCTATGGCGGAGTAGCCAGCGGAGAAGTGTGCTAAATCGGCTATTAGTGCGGTTATGCACTCTCCGGGTAAGTCCAGCACCCTTAAGATTGGGTCAAAGAATAAACTGATATTGTTCATGACTTCGAGCTTGAAAAGGAAATCTACGAGTAAAAATGCCACCACCATTATTGGTATTATTCTCTTTAGCGTGGTAAACGATTTTTTAAATGCCGTTTTCAGTTTTTGATTCTGCGATATTTCGTTAATATTAACATCTATCTCCTCTTCGACGTATGTTTGGGAAGGAAAGCGAGATTTGGAATAAAGGAAAGCGGCGAGGGTCTGTATAAAAGCTGCGAAAAGATTAAGAGAGAGGTAAATGCTACCTATGAAAGGACCTAAAAGCACGAGTGCAATAGGTGCATGTACCCTGAACAGCGATTCGCCTACGACAATAGGAAAAGTGCACATCACCACCGTGAGTATCGTTTCCTTATCGCCGATTTTGCCTTCATGGTAGAACCCAGCCAGAATTGATTTCCCGGCAGTGGGATTGAAAAAAGAAGCGAAAAGAGAAAATGCACCTTCTTTCGGTAGGTTGGATGCACGGCATAGTGGTCTTATTAGCGGTGATACTTTCCTTATCCAGTTGCTTTCAAGCACGATATTAGCAATTATCACGCCTGCGGTAATGAGGATTACAGCTCTGATTAAATAAATCGCTATGTTCATGTCTTATAATTTAGTACAGGGAAGAAATATTATATTTGTTTACCGCCGAGAACGCGGAGAGCGCTGAGATGAAAAAGAAAGAAAGATTGCGGGCTCAGCGGTAAACAAGTACGAAATAGTAAATTTCATAAGGAGAGATGGCATATAAGGTTTTGATTGTGGGGTTGAAGGAGAAGGATGCAGGGAAGACGAGCCTTGCGCTGGCGTTACTGGCTTACTTAAGGGAAAAGGAGTTTAATGCTTGTGGCTTCAAGCCCAGAGCAGGCAACAGCGTGTGGTATGATTACGACGTGGTGCATGAAGCATTGTCTCAGGGGAGACTCTATGGGAAGGATGCAAAAGTTCTGAAAACTGCTTCAGATTACGATTCTGAGGCAGGGGCGGGGGCATGGGCAGGGGTAGCAAATGCGGATTTGATAGAAGAATTTATCAACCCTATCCACAGGTTGTGGGCGGAGCCCGCACTCATCGCTCCGATTTCTCAAATTCCTTATTTTATCCTCGACCGCGTCACGCTCTGGTTTGAGGAAGGAGTGCGGAATCTGGTGGTCGTGAACGAAGCGCTGCCTGCTGAACATAGATGCGATGACAAACTTTTTGGAAAATTGTGTGCCAGAGCATCCAGTATTTATCATGTAAGTGATTTAAATACGTTAAATAAGCTAACAGAGGATTATTACGACTTAGCAGTTGAGTTGGCGTATAAGAAGATGGTCGAGCAACAGGACTGTGTGGTCATTGAGAGTTATGGCGATATATCATTGCCCTGGAAGGGCATAAACGATTTGGACGTTGTTTTCGGCGTTAAACCAGGGCAGATAGCGGTATACGAACCGAAGAAGTATCTGGCTGCGGTCCAGCTCTCTGCATCAACCTATTCTCAGGAAGAACTCGCAACCTCCAAAATAGTGGAATTGATAAAACCAATTAAAGAGGTAAGGGTGCCGCCATTCAGGTCTGAGGAGATAGTGCAGGGGTTAAAGGAAAAAATTCCTTTGCTATTGCGGGTTTAAAAGGATACGAAAAATGCAACTATACGCATACGATGCGGGGCAGTGCGACCCGAAGAAGTGCACGGCGAAGAAATTAGCACGTTTTGGGCTGATAACATCGGTAAACGTGCTGCGAAAAATACCGTATAACACGATTATGCTGGTTCCAATTGCGGATAAGGCGCTCTCTCCAGCAGATAGAGAATCCACGAACAGCATAACCGTTTTTGATTGCTCTTGGAAGCAAATATCCGATTTTGAAGATGTTTTGATGCGCATGAAAAGAAAAAAGCGCGCTTTACCCTATCTGATAGCGGTGAATCCAGTAAACTACGGCAAATCTTTTATTTTGAGCTCCGTAGAGGCGTTCGCCGCTGCTCTGTTTATCTTCGGCGAGAAGGAGCAATCGCAACATATATTGGGCAAGTTTAAGTGGGGAACGGAATTTCTGAGATTGAATGAAGCGATGCTGCTCGCTTATTCTAAGGCAAAGAACAGTAGTGAAGTAATAGAGATGCAGAAAATGTTCATGGACGTTGGAACAAAAAAACCGAAAAAAACTTAAACTAAAATAATCATTTAAATTTATAGTTATGTCTATAACCGAGAAGATGGGTGTATGTTGTTCTGTTGATGAGGTGAATACGGGCGAAAAACACCGTGCATTAAAACTGAGCAAAGAGGATGCGAAGGACATCTCCGCTCTTTACAAGGAGGTATGGCCGAAGGCATACGAGTATCCGAAGGAATGGCGAGAGCAGCGGGCGATGAGCGCGGAGGAAATAAAGAAACAGATGGACTCCGGCTATTTCTTCATCGGTGTTCATGTAAATGGTAAATTGGCGGGCGTTTATAAAGCTTCCATAACCGAAAGAGGTTGTTTCGGCGAGCAACAGGCGGTTCTACCGGAATATCGAGACCAGAGAGTGGCATCGGCAATGTATGAGCAGTTCTATGAGTTCGCAAAAGCGAATGAATGTAAGGTGAATTACGTGAATATCCTCGCGGGTAACGAACCCTGTGAGCGAGCAATGGAGAAGTATAACTTCTACAAAACGGGCGAGCCCTGGGAGCAAAGTAAGGGGATGCTCGTTCAGACGTATGAGCGGAAGGTGGATGCAGTGGAATAGTAATTGCTCAATATCTCGTGGTAGGAATCCTAAATTAAAATATCTGGTCTTTATCCTCTTTTATTTTATCCCCCAACAAACATTATAACAAAAACATGACCTCATCAAAGAACAAAACCCCAGTAGCATCATGGTTCGACTTTGATTTTTTTGATAATAAAGCGATAAAATCATTGACCGTCATATTGAGAACCATGGGCTGTCAGTGGCGAAAATGCGCAATGTGCGGCTACTGGCAAGAATCCGCAGACGTAACGCGGGCGGACATTCTGGCTCAACTGGAACATTCGTTAAGAACCAGCCCTGATGAAGAGTTCATACTCAAGATTTTCACTTCCGGCAGCTTCCTTGACGAACGAGAAATATCGAGCGATACGAGAAAAGAGATAGCGAGGATGGTGGGGAAGAGGAAAGAGATAAAGAAATTAATAGTAGAGACGAGACCGGAATTTGTGAGCGCGGAAAAAATCGCTGATTTGGAAGCAGTTGAACATCTTGAGCTCGCTATCGGGTTAGAAACCGCAAATGATTTCATCAGGTCGAATTACATAAACAAGGGTTTCTCGTTTGACGATTATAGAACGGCAGCGAAAATTGTGAAGGACTGTGGAGCGACTGTAAAAACGTATCTTTTGCTTAAACCTCCTTTCGTTTCCGAGAAAAAGGCAATAGAAGACGTCATAAAATCCGCTGACCTCGTCTCCGACTATTCTTCTACAATCTCGTTGAACCTCTGTAACGTGCAAAAATACACCACCTTAGAAGGTTTATGGAAGAGAAGGTATTATAGACCTCCCTGGCTATGGAGTGCCGTTGATGCAATAAAAGAGATAAAGAACAAACGGGATGTCGTGGTGATGTCAGACCCCGTGGGTGCAGGGCATAAAAGAGGACCGCATAATTGTGGTAAGTGCGATTTTGTTGTAAAAGAAGCGATAGAGGGATTCAACGTAACGCAGGACCTGGACGTGTTAGAACGCCTCGAAGCGATAGATTGCGAATGCAAGGAAGTATGGCATGCACTGCTAAAATTTGATGATTTTTTGGTTGGCGCAAACATTTCTTAGAACGAAAGCGTTTTATATGTTACCATAATAATTATTTATGACGTAAGGTGATAATTATGGAAGTTGCTTCAATAAGCTTGCGCTTTAAGCTTGGAGAAAAGCTAAGAAATAAATATAGAATACAATTATGGGCTTAATAGCAAAAATAAAAGGAACAGAGTATAAGAAATACCTGAAAACGCTTATTCTATCCACCGCACTCGCTTTTCTCACACTTTACATAGCTCTTGGCTTGATGTTTTTTGCAAAGCATGGAAATCCTGTTCCAGAACAGTTCATTTTGTTAATCCTTGCTATCTTCTTCATTATTTTCACCGTGTTTTACGAACCAGAAGGCAAAAGTAAGAGCAAAGGTAAGAGTAAAGGTAAAGAGAGCTTGAAATCGCTTATTAAAGGCTTATTCCTCGCTATCTGCGCAACTTTCGCATTCGTTGCAATCGCTGGCGGTGTGAAACTCATAATAGATAACGGATTTGAATTAATAGGCGGAATTGAGTCGTTCATTTCTGCGTTAGCGATATGCATGATTGTGAGCATGGTCTTTCTAAGCCTGTTAAAACCTTCTTAATGGAATAAAATCAGTATAAAATACAAAATTACCAATACAAAGAGCTGCGGGTAAAAATAACATACATATATACATTCTTAGCATTTAAACTAATAATTAGGTGATAAAAATGGCTGGGTATGCAGTTCAGATGCCAAAACGAGTCGTTTTTGGTGAAGGGATGGAAGAGAAAATTGGTGCGGAAGCGAAAGGATTGGGCGCGAAAAAGGCGCTCATTGTTACCGATGAGATAATAGAAAAAACAGGCTTGCTCGATAAAGTGGAAAGACCATTGAAGGAGGTAGTGGAAGTGGCGATTTTCGATAAAGTGGAGCCGGAGCCGACGTTAGAAGCTGCGGAAACGGTTGCAAAAGCAGCAAGAGCCGCGAAATACGACCTGATTGTAGGTGTTGGAGGCGGAAGTGTGATGGATATGGCAAAAGTTGCCTCTGCAGCTGCTTCGAACCCGGAGCAGAGCGTAAGCGATTTTATGGGTGCAAACAAGATTGCGAACCCAAGCGTGCCGAAAATCTTAGTTCCGACAACTGCTGGCACGGGTGCGGAAGCTACTCCATTCACACTCATCGTTGTAGAAACGAAGAAAAAGGCAATAGCAAGCCCGTATAATCTCGCAGACGTTGTTTTGATTTCACCTTCGCTCACCGCCACGATGCCGGCAAAGGTAACCGCTTCCACAGGTGTGGACGCATTGAGTCATGCGATAGAGGCGTTTCTCTCTCTTGGCTCGAACCCGCTGACTGATTCTTTTGCGTTGGAGGCGATAAGGAAGATTGCAGATAATTTGGAGGAGGCATTTTTACATGGCGATAATCTCGAAGCTCGTTTAAAGATGTCGTTAGCGGCGATGCTGGCAGGTATGGCATTTGGAAATGCAGGTGTTATAGCAGGTCACGCAGCAGCGCATACGTTCGGAGCGAAGTATAAAATCCCTCATGGTATATCAGCCGCAGTTGCTTTGCCTTATATAATGGAGTATAACGCACCTGCGGCGAAGGAAAAGTTGGCAAAGGTAGCGCGAGAAATGGGCGAGGATATATCAGGACTGACGGAGGAAGAAGCGGCATCTAAAGCTGTTGCACGTGTTAAGAACATGCTCAAAAAGTTAGAATTGCCAACACGGCTTGCTGATCTGGATGTGCCAGAGAATGCGTTGCCGGAGTTAGCAGAAGCTATGTCGAAGGAGAAGGGATACTTAGCACGCAATCCACGTAAAATCGAGCATGATGGCGCAGTAGAAATCCTCCAGCGAATGTGGTCGGGGTGAGAATGCGAATAGAAAAGAGAGGGAAAATAATCATCATTACGGTATTTGTAGCAGTGATACTAGTGGGAGTATTTTCCGCATTATTCTTTTTACCGGATGTGAAGTGGTATGTTCCGAGAAACAAAATAGCCATAATAGAGGTTGAAGGGGAGATAACAGAGTGTTATGAAGGTGGAGCAAATCCAGAGACAATTAGAGAACTTTTAATCAGGGCTGAGGAAGAAGTGGAAAAAAAAGCAGTCGTGCTCAGGATAAACAGCGGAGGAGGAACTGCAGGAGCATCATGGGATATGTATAGAGCAGTGAAAAGGGTAGAGAAACCTGTTGTTGCATCCATAGGCGATAAAGGTGCTTCCGGAGCGTTTTTGGTTGCAGTTGCAGCGGATGAGATAGTAGCTACGCCTATGTCAGTGGTTGGAAGTATAGGAGCTTCATTAGAGTTCCCTTTTGACATTCCAGCAAATGCATCAGAAGAAGCAGAAGAAATCTCTTCTCTGCCTTCCGGCGAGTTCAAGGACGTGCGGAATATAAGCGACGAAAATATAACGAGGATAGCGAAAGGAGGCTGGTTTACCGGTGAAGAAGGATTACGTATGGGTCTCGTAGATAAAATAGGGAACATGGACGATGCAATAGAGGATGCAGCTAAACTTGCAAATATTTCCCTTGAAGATGCTAAGATTGTAACTTTGAGAATCGAAGATTCAAAGGTAATAGAGGGAGGTTATGTTTGAAATAAGAAAAGTTAAGTTGAGTTAAAGAAAGCAGATGGAGAACGAGAAGAAAGAGAGGGATAAGGATAAAAAGGAGAAGGAGAAGGCAGAATACGAGGAAGGGTTGAAAAAGACGCTAACACCTTTTCTATTTGGTATTCTCGCTGGTATCATCTCCTATGCCCTTTATACTTATGGATTTATCGCAAATCCCACATCAGAAGATGGTTTGCTTATCGCAATCCTCATGGTCTTGATGCAGAAATTCGTGTACCCATACCTGCATACAAGCATAAAAGGGGCAAAGGATTGGATTTACATCTCTTTTATGACCGTTTTCTGCTGGTTTATCTCTTTCTCATTGTTGTTGAATATCCACATTTAACTTCAGTGAGATATGAGTGGCTGCGATAGCGAGGGCATCGGTGACATCGTCGGGCTTTGGTATTTCCTCCAGGTGAAGCAGTTCCTTTACTCTGGTGGCGACTTCGCTCTTCGTTGACCTTCCATATCCTGCTATAAGACTTTTCACCTCGGAGGTATTATATTCGTATGTCGGCAGTCCAGCGGTGGCAGCAGCTAAGAGACAAACTCCACGTGCCTGACCAACGCTTAATGCTGTTTTCACGTTGACGTTGAAAAAAATCATCTCGATTGCCATGTCATCTGGCGTCATATCTTTTATCACGGCGAGCAAATCTTCATATATCGTTTTTAATCTCCCAGCGTTAGATTGCTCAGGGGTCGTCTTTATATAGCCAAAATCAATTGATTTTAATGTTCCGTTGTTGAACTCAACAATCCCCCATCCGGTTATCGCAGTTCCCGGGTCTATTCCAATTACACGCATAAATAATAAATAGAGAAGAAGTAAAATATTAAAGGAAGAAGAAAGGGAAAGAAGTAAATGGAAAAAGAAAAAAAAATCGTAGTTCCCGGAGATTTCTTAGGTACTTCAGAGGAATTTACGCCTGGAAGTGGAGTATATGACGAAAAGGGGAATATATATGCCTCGCTGACTGGAGAAATTAGCATAAACGATAAGAGGGTTATAGGGATTCTGCCAAAGGTGGGAACACCGCCAATGCCTGAAGAGGGGGATGTGGTTATAGGCAGAGTAGAGGATATAAGGGATACTGTTGCCGTCGTGAGTATAGCGTGTGTGAAAGGTAAGGAGAAGCGAGAAATTGCTGCATCTACACAGGGAATTATCCATATATCAAACATAAAGCGGGGGTATGTGACTGAATTGCAGCACGAGTTTAGCTATCTCGATGTGGTGAAGGCGAAGGTGATAGACGCAAAGGCATTAAGACTTAGCACGGAAGAGAAGGATTTAGGCGTGATAAAAGCAATATGTGCGAAATGCAAAGGTGATTTGAAGAGAAAAGAGAATGCGCTGGCTTGTGAGAGATGCAAAAGGGTTGAGGTAAGAAAAATATCCGAGGATTATGGCAAGGGAGTAGTATAAACTTTTATTTCTAAATGAGAAGAGGTCGGTGATGTGAGGTAAGCATGGAAGAGGAAAATAAAAAGATAAAGATATTGGAGAAGAAGGAAAAAGAAGTGAGGGTAGAGATAGAAGGTGAAGACCATACTCTTTTAGCGCCGCTAACTTCCAAACTGCTGGAGAACGAAAAGGTGGACATCGCCACCTATAACATCAAACATACGCTGATGAGCAATCCCGTTTTGTATGTGAAGATGAAGGAGGGTGATGCATTAGAGGCGGTAAAGTCGGCTGCCGCTTCTCTTGCTTCAGACTTTGAGGAGTTCGAGAGAAAATACAAAGCGGCAATAGTCTAGTGGTAGGACACGGGCTTCCCAAGCCTGTAACCTGGGTTCGAGCCCCGGTTGCCGCATAAAACTTTCTTTATAAAAGAAAGTTTTATCAAAGAAAAAAAGGATGCTTATGGACCAGATAAAGAAATATGAATTCAGGAAGGTATTGGAAGAACTGATGGAAAAGAGTGGAAGAGGTACAGAGCTTGTATCAGTTTACATTCCGCCTGATAAACAAATATCGGATGTTACTTCTCATCTCCGTGATGAACACGGACAAGCAATGAACATAAAAAGTAAAACTACTCGTATTAACGTTCAAAGCGCTCTGGATTCCATTTTATCCAAGCTGAAGTATGTGCGTGTGGGCGAAAATGGACTGGTTATATTCTGTGGTGCGGTAGAGAAGGGTGGGGATAGGACAGATATAGAAACAGCCATCGTGGAGCCACCAGAAAAATTACTTTCCTATATCTACCATTGCGATTCGAGCTTCTTCCTCGAGCCGCTGGAAGAGATGGTGGAGGATAAGGAAAAATACGGTTTGATTGTGCTTGACAAAAGAGAAGCAACGATAGGCATCTTGAATGGAAAGGTGGTGGATGCGATGAAACACCTGACCTCTTCAGTTCCGGGTAAGATAAGAAAGGGAGGGCAGTCAGCACCGAGATTTCAAAGACTGCGAGAGATTGCAATCGAGGATTTTTATAACCGAATAGGCAAACATGCGTCACAAATCTTGCTTCAAATAGAAGACCTCAGGGGCGTTTTGATAGGCGGACCCAGTCCAACGAAGGAGGAATTTATAAAGGGGTCTTACTTGCATTACGAGCTGCAAAATAAGATTCTTGGTGAGTTTGATGCCGCTTATACAGATGAATCAGGTCTTTATGAGCTCGTTGACAAGGCGGGTGATGTGTTAGAAGGGCTGGATTTAATGAGGGAGAAGAAGCTCATGGAGAGGTTTATGAAACTATTGGCAAATAACGATACAATGGTGGCATACGGAGAGAAAGAAGTAAGAAGGAAATTGGAAATGGGCGCGGTGGACACGCTTTTGGTTTCCGAGGGACTCAACACAGAGCTTGTGCACGATTTAGTGGAGAGGGCAGAGGAGACGGGCTCTGACATGGAACTCATCTCAACAGAATTTGAGGAAGGTGCGCAGTTAAAACGTGCGTTTGGCGGCGTTGCCGCTATATTACGATATGCGACAAAAGGATATGCTCAGTAAAGAGTGAGAAACGCTAAATCCCACGCACCAAACCCGGAATAAAGCCATTGTATTTCGGATTTAGGGTTCAAGATTTATAAGTTCTGAAGATATTGAATAATTAGGCAGAGGCAAGGAGAAAGGTAAAAGCAGATATGAGCGAGAGTGAGCGTGATACAGATAATATAATATTGGTAGGGACAGGACACGTTTTAGAGAAAAGTGTGAAGGAAGTAGAGGAGGTAATAGAGCGAGAAAAGCCGGATGTCGTTGCTGTTGAGTTATGTGAAGGCAGATATAAGGCATTGAAAGGAGATATTGAGAGTTTTTCTATCAAAGAAGTGCTAAATGGTAGTAATCCTTTTTTGATACTCACGCATTGGCTGCTTGCATACGTGCAGAGGAAGATGGGCGAGGAGTTTGGCATTGAGCCCGGTGCAGATATGATGGCGGCGATAAGGAAAGCAGAGGAAAAAGGTTGTGAGATTGCATTAATTGACCGACCTATACAAATAACGATGCAGCGATTCTGGAAGAAGATGAGGTTTCTGGAAAAGATAAAGATGATGTTTTCAATCATTTTCGCGATTGCCAGTATAGGAAGCATGGGGAAAGAGGAAGAGGGAAAAGAAAAAGATAAGAAGAAGCTAATGATTGGTGGTATAAGTGCGAATAAGGATATAGAGCTCGATAGAATAACGGATGACGATGTAGTTACGCAGTTGATGAAAGAACTAAGAGAGTTTTCACCGGGTGCCGCAACAGCACTTTTAGATGAAAGAGATGCATATATCGCGGGAAGTTTGCTGGAGCTTCAAACTCAAACTTTAAGAAAGTTTGATCAAAATGCTCCGCAAGAAACTTTTAAAAAAAGTTTGATCAAAAACGATACTGAAAAAAGTTTGATGGAAGAAAAAAGAAGAATAGTTGCGGTAGTTGGTGCTGGACATGTGACAGGGATAAAGGAACTTCTCAGCCATCCGGAGTTGATACCTCATAAGGAGGAGCTATGCTCGCTTCCTAAGAGGAGGATTGGTATAAATATTAAAAATCTGTTGGGGATAGGATTGGGCGTAGCTCTCTTGATTATCCTTTTAGCGTTCTTTTTCTCGGGCATATCTTTCCATGTTCTTCTTAGAGCGTTTCTTTTGTGGTTCATAATAAACGGCGTTTTATCTGCGACAGGTGTTGTGATAGCGAGAGGGCATCCCTTTTCTGCGCTTACCGCTTTTTCCGTAGCATGGCTTACTTCTCTGAATCTGTTTTTAGCAGCGGGCTGGTTTGCAGGCTTGGCAGAAGCACATTTTCGAAAGCCAACGGTGGAAGATGCAAAGAGGATGTTGAACGTAGAATCGTTGCGAGAATTGATGAGAAACCGGCTGTTTAAAGTCGTTCTTGTAGCGGCACTGGCAAATGTAGGAAGCATTGCGGGAACGTTTATCGGAGCATATGTCGTGTGGCATGAGTTAGGCATAGATATGCAGGATATATGGATTGGTTTGAAAACACTTTTTTGAGGTTCTTTTGATAAAATGACGGAAAAAATAGTTATCTGGCCTGCATATTTAACGGCGGGTAAGACAAAGGGAGAAGGCAGGATAATAGCAAGGAAAAATGCGGTGAAATCGCCAAAGGTAGAGGAAATGGAAAAGGTTGCGAGAATGCTCAACTTAGAGCCGGAGGTGGAGAGAGAGAAAGCATATCCGAAGACACACTGGGAGAAAAGTGGAAGAGTGCTGGTGAATAAAAGCGGTAGAAAGGAGGAGATTGTGACGGAGATTGCAAAGGGGATAAAAGAGATGCGAGAGAAATCTAAGAGCGCAAGGAGGTAAAAAAATTGTATGTGTTTAGCTACTTAGCTTCAACCTCAACATCTGGAAGCTGTTGAACCCTTGCTGCGCTCACGTCGCCAGTACTGTCATGATCCTTTCGTGGATAGATGTCCCTTTCTCATTACGTAGTGTTCCGATGATCTTTCG
>JAFNKG010000132.1 GCA_017883965.1 Candidatus Methanophagales archaeon
TTTGTTCTGTTACTGGTTCTTTGTTCCGTGTTTGTTTCTCTTCCAAAAATCAACACTGCTGAAGTGGAGCCTAAGGCGATAGTTGTTCCTGACGATTATCCAACAATAAGCTCAGCCATTGGAAACGCTACCGACGGCGACACAGTATTTGTCAAGAAAGGAACCTACGAAGAAGAGACGCTAGTGATAAACAAGACAATCTCGCTCATAGGAGAAAACGCCAACAACACCAAAATAAATCTGCACCCACCTTTGATTACAACAACCATCTTTACTCAAACTATTACATACTATGCTAGCCCAATCAGGATCGATGCCAACGACGTTAAACTCTCAGGCTTCACAATAACTAGCAACGGTGGCTGGGCTTGGATACCTGCAAATAGAACCCAAATAACAGGCAACATTATAACAATATATCTGCAAGTGGAAGGTTCTTACACGACAATTGCAGGGAACACTTTCACACAGGGCGTCTCATGTCATGGTTCTTACGGCAGAATTATTGGAAACAACCTTGTGGGACCAAGGGGTATTGGTGTGACCGGTTCCTTTAGCGTAGTTTATTGTAATAACGTAACCGATGTCTGCAACAACCTTGCTGGCATTGCCTTTGGTGGGGAAGGAACTGTAATTGCATATAATACTATAACCAACTGTAGCAATGGTGTAGCTACATATGGCAGGGAAAGCGTAAACAACAAAGTCTACGCAAACAGAATAACCAATAACACTCAAGGTATTGTACTAACCGAGGGGAACAACAACACCTTCTATGCGAATTATGTAGCAGGCAACTCGTGGGGTGCCTCAATTGGATTTGACGCGCCACGTGGAATTATCAATACTCTTTACCATAACAACTTTGTAGATAATACTCACCAAGTCAACATCAACAAGACCGGCATGATCGGCAGGCACCGCGCGGACACTTTGTATCACACTGGCAATTTTGATAATGGCAAGGAAGGCAACTACTGGAGCGACTACACTGGCAAAGACAGCAACGGCGATGGCATAGGCGACACACCGTACATAATCGACAAGAACAGACAAGACCGCTATCCACTCATGGAACCCTATGTAATTCCACCCATCGTAATTGCAGAGTTTCCAGATATTACGCCACCCATTTTTTCCATTGTTTCGCCAGAAAACAAGACGTA
>JAFNKG010000064.1 GCA_017883965.1 Candidatus Methanophagales archaeon
TATTGTTTATCACCGCCGAGGATAAGATGGAGGATGTACCTCGATCTATATTGACTTTCGGGATGAAGCCGTTTCTTTAGTAATCCATTTATTCGACCGAAGTTGATTTAACATCGGTTCGAGATCTTTATCAGTTCCTCCAATACCTTTATCAACATAGATATTCCTTACAATTCCTTCAATCGTTGGAATAAGCGTTTTAAGAGAGCTTATATAACTCATGTCTTGAAACGACTTTAAACCCGCTTCTATTTCATTTTCCTGCCCTTTTACGAGTTCACTATTTAAAAATAACATCTTTAGTCCTTCGATTGTTTCAGAACTTGAATAATACGATAAAAAATCGGGTGAAAGGTTTAGTTCCTGTTGATATAACATCTCGACAAAAGTAGATAAGGGATCTAATTCACTATCCAATATGTTTTTGAGTATGACCTCTCCAAATTTTGTTATCTTGATTCTTTCCCCACGCGGGTACTCCTCCAAGTAGTCACCATCTGCGTACTCTTCTCTATCTTCTATTATACTCATTTCTTTCAATCTCTTTATCCATTTACCAACATATGTTTGTTGGATTTCAGGAGGTTCCGCATAGTCCCAAAGATATTCTTTAATTGTATTTATCCAACTTAGATAATTTTGCGAAACGTGCCAAACATCGTCTTTTCCGACCGATTGATGTAGTTCCACTAATAATAAGAATTTTACCGCTTGCATTGATGACAACTTGATAAAAGACAAACCTAAATTAGTTACACACCATTTCTCACCGTTCCAGTAAAACAAGCTGTTTTGCTTTCCATATTCAATTAAATCAAGTATATTCTCATATTTAGAACCTCGTGAAAAATATTGTATTGATTGTAATATCGCCTCATCTACTGGATTTTCAAGTTCTTCACGTTTATCCCTTTTCCATTTGCCTTGCTGTCTTAAAATGTCGTCTATCAATAGCTCTAAGAATCTATAAAGTTCTTCTCCAGTTGAAATACCGCATTTATCTATCAAGTATTGGTATGCATCATTTAGCACTTTGTCCAATTCACCACGCCTAATTTGTTTGTTGAATATTTGTGCTGCATATTTATCTTTTCGGGTTCTAAGTTGTGTGATGAAATATTCTCTTAACCTTCGATTTAGTCTGGTAGGAATCTCTATCGCACTTGGTTTGACATACAAGGGGTCTTCTGTTATTTTCAGTATAATAGCCCTTAGCTCTTCAGTTAACATATATAAGGGCATTATGAAACTTATAACATAAATAGTTAATGCACTTTCAAGAGAGCAATAGCGTATATCACTTCTCCATTGCCATCCAGCTCGAAATTTTCAACACACGCAGGCACCAGCACAGTATCCGTTGGAGTTAAATCTGCTGTGTTCACATTCGATTTCGATTTCAGCGTAACATCTCCGCTCACACACGTAAGCACTTGCGGCTTGCCTTCCGTAAGAACTTTTACTTCACCATGAACCTTAAAAAGCCGCAACTCGAATTGCTCACCCCGTAGAAGCATATATTCCTCGAATCCGCTCTCTTTACGCAAAAGCAAATGCTCCTTCTTTAAATCTATACCACATCCTTCTTCGTCAAACCTCAATACCTTCATAGCATCCTTCAGATGGAGTTCCCTTCCCCTACCGTAGTCATATATTCGGAAGGTTCTTTCAGACGCAGTGCTTACCTCATATACCTTCGTATCAGCGCCCAATGCGTGAATGACGCCAGCAGGAATGTGATAAGTATCACCAATATGTGCATCAAACGCATTCAAGCACGAAAGGAACTCTTCGCTTTTTACCGCTTCTTTAACGCTCTCCGCATTCATAAAATCATTGAATCCAAGATAAATTTTCGCACCTTTTAATGCCTCAAGGGCATGCCACGCCTCCTCTTTACCGAAAACATCACCAATTGAGTTCGCATACGCATCGTCCGGATGCACCTGCACTGAGAGATTCTCATCCGCCTTTATTATCTTCACAATCAGTGGGAATTTGTTTTCCAGCGGATTTCCTAAAATCTTTTCCGGAAACAAAGAAGTCAGTTCATCCAGTGTGAATTCTTGTTTCTTTTCTATTTCACAATAATTTCTCGGTGAAGCGCACCAGAGCTCGTAGCCCCATGGCTTGTCCTCAACGAATGGCTTAATCCTCAAAGGTCGTTCAACAAGCGTCACAACGAGACGCTCAAACCTTTTCTTTGTAGCATCAATTTCGTCTTCAGAAACGCCTCTCAGCATCTCCGTAATTTCGCTCAGCGAACAATCGTTACCCGGAAGACAAGAGTCCCACCATTTTTCCTTCGCCCCCTTCTCCTCTCCAATCCGCATCTTAAGCCTTATCCGTCCTTTGTTTGGATGGAACACGTCCACGAGGAAGCAATCCTCGAGTTCGATTGATGCATAGTCAACCACATTGTAAACAACGCAGTTCTTTCCCCGTATCCTGTTCAACCGAGAGTTTAGCACACAAGCCTGCTCAAGCTGTGCGTGTTTCGCCGTCGAATTTAATATTACGCTGTTCGTTACCAACCCCTTCCCAAGCTCCACATTCTCATACACAGAATCGCATACTTCACAGCCGTTCTTAACCGAGGAAACATCAACGCCCAAAAACCCTCGCAATCTCCTTCCAACATCGTCCTCAGCCAGAATCTTCATCACATTCTCGTAATAACTCTCATTCGCCCCGAAATCCAGCCAGGCAGTCCTATCGCTTAAAGGAAAGCTTTTTATCAGCGCAAGTGACTCTGCACGAAATAGCTCATTCTTTATCCTATCCGCGCGCTCACGGAGCCAGTAATCCGTTTTATCTCCGTATTCATGCGAAATCCATAATTGCCATAACTCGTCCGAGTTGAACTTTCCTTCTCTCGCATCGAGCATGTCGCTAAACGCATCGAGCATACGTTCAGCCAGAACACCGCTCATCGCAAACATCCCCATGTTCACCATCACTCCGCCACCGCCTTGCTTTTGCAACTTCATCTTCGCCACTTCGTAGTTACGTGTGTCATCGAAATCAAGAAGTTCGCAACCTTCCCCATCAGCGCACCTGACTATCTGAATGCCATATTTACTTGCAACCTCCTTTGTGAGTTGTTTTTTTAAGCCGAAGAGCAGGACATGCGTCTTCTGTGCGCATTTCCTTATCTCATCGGCACTGTCTTCGAATAACAAGAACTGGTCACCCCACGTAACCATGATACGGGAAGGAATCGCAAAATCCTGAAACTGCTTTATCACTCCCTCCAATATCGTGATTTTTGGAACCTCAATGAACGCTTTGTTCTTACAAGTTCTTGTGAGGATGTTTCTGGTGCCTTCGCCTGCGGTATGCACGATAAGAACACTTTTTCCTCGCTGCTTCACTTCTTCCACAAGGTCTTTCCTGAGCGCATTACTCGCATTTTCTATTGCGAATAGCGTGCCAAGTCCGTTGCCAGCGGCACCATTCCAGGCACCCTCGGAAACAGGCACGAAGATTGAGTTAAGAAGCGCACTTAGCGAAGAACGCTCCAACTTCCTCATTTCCAAATCGTCACTAACCACAACCACAACGTAGTCGAACATTGCACCTAAATTTTTATAAACACGAATACAATTTAAGTTTAGCCTTCACTTCAGATGAAAATAAAAGCGAAAATCAAGATAAGCGGAGCAAATGCGGATTTGGTAGCGAATCCTTTGATGCGGGATAATATGAATACTATGAAAACGGTTATAAAGGAAAAAAGTGCGGTAACATATTTTGAAGCCGAAAAAATAGGGTCGCTAATAGCAAGCGTGGATGATTTTTTGATGAATGCAAAGGTGGCACAAGATATGGTCGAGAGCGTGGTGAGTGAAGAAACAGAGGGAAGGATAAATAGGAAGAGAGGGTAAGCCCATGAATATGGAATTTCATCTAAAAGCTAGCCTTAAATGTAGCGGGAGTCTAAGTGAGGCTGTAAGTTCATCGGAAATAACAGAATTTGTGCGCGATTGTAACGAGGGATTATTAAAAAAGGGTGCACCTCCGGGTTGCGGTGCTGAAATTGTCTGGTGGAACGTGGCGGGGGAAAAAATTGAGTTGAAAATAGTTTCTGACAGGTTTGTAAGGGCGCATGATGCACTTCTCAGATTGAAAAACGAATTAGGTAAATTTTTAGGGAAGCACCGGATAGGGATACGTGGTGTGGAAATAGAGGATTATGAGATAGCAATGGACTGGGAAGAGGGAGAGGAATTGAGGATAACGAAATTGCCGTTTGTAAAGGAAATAAAGCAAGAAGCGGGGAGGTTGAAGCTTTTTCTGGATGTAGATGAATTTTCGTTAGAAAAGAGGATTCCTGATAGGATAATAAAATTATTGGAGGAGAAGGAGGAAGCAGAAAGGTGGAAAGGTAAAAAAGAGCACTGGGAATTGCTGTTCGAGAGTAATAAGAAGTCTTACTATTTCGATAAAGACCCCACGGAAGAGATGATAAAGCGGGGTTGGATAAAGCATGCGGCGGGGAGGGGGCAGTGGATATATGGACCGCAGGCAACAAAAATTTTCAGAGCTCTTGAGATGATATTGCTTGACGAGGTGTGCAAGCCTTTAGGATATGAGGAGATGATTTTTCCCAAGTTCGTGACATGGGACGTGTGGAAGAGGTCAGGTCACGCAAAGGGGATTTACCCGGAGGCGTATTATGTATGCACGCCAAAGACACGCGACCCTGAATTCTGGGAGGACGTGATGGATTATTACAAAGTCACGAATGAGGTTCCTCTGGACATGATAATGGGGCGGATAGAGAATGTGGGAGGGATGTGTTATGCACAATGCCCGCCATTTTGGGTTTTTCCGCAAGGTGAGACAATACCGGATGATATTCTACCGATAAAGGTTTTTGACAGGTCTGGAACCTCGTACAGGTATGAAAGCGGTGGACTTCATGGTATAGAGCGGCTTGATGAGTTTCATCGTGTGGAAATAGTATGGATAGGTAAGAAGGAGCAGGTGATTGAGCATTCTAAACGTTTACAGGAAAAGTATCGCCGCATATTCGATGATGTGATGGACATTGAGTGGCGAGAGGCATGGGTGACGCCCTGGTTCATGGCGCAAGAGGGCAAAACGGGCTTGGCAGAGCTAAAGGAAGTAGGAACCATAGATTACGAGGCAGTTCTGCCTTACAGCGGGAAATGGCTGGAGTTCCAAAATGTAAGTGTGAATGGTGATAAATATCCAAAGGGGTTCAACGTGAAACTGCAAAGCGGTGAGGAATTGTGGTCCGGCTGTTCTGGTGTGGGATTGGAGCGGTGGGCTGCGGTTTTTTTAGCACAAAAAGGTTTAGACACGGATAAATGGCCCGAAAAGTTCAGCTCTGTCGTAGGAGAATTGCCGGAGGTGTTCAGGTTTTTGTAAACAAACCTTTCTTTAAAAAGAAAGCTTTACCAAAGAAACAAAATTCGGAAAAGAAAAACAAATGCTGAAAGCATTGGAGTTGATATGAAATGAAAGAAGAGAGGGGAGAAGAGGAAATACTGAAGGTATTGGAAGAAAATGCGAGGATAAGTGATAGGGAGATAGCGAGGATGCTGGGGATAGAGGTGAATGAGGTGAAGGAAATCATCTCGAAATTGGAACGTGCCGGGGTCATAAGGAAATATAAAGCGGTGGTAAACCATGAAAAGGCAGGAATAGAGACCGTGCAAGCGTTAATAGACGTAAAAGTCAGTCCTGAAAGGAACACCGGCTATGATTCCGTTGCAGAACGGATTTCGAGATTTCCCGAAGTGAAGTCTGTGCGGTTGGTTTCTGGCGAGTATGACCTTTCGGTGTTAGTATCGGGAAAGACGATGCACGAGGTTGCGTATTTCGTTGCAGAGAAGATAGCACCTCTGGAACAGGTTCGTAACACGGTGACGCATTTTTTACTAAAGACTTATAAAGAGAATGGGGAAATATACGAAGAGGAGGAGAAGGGGGAGAGATTAGCAGTAACGCTATGACTATGATAATGAGGGTGCTCAATATCAATAAATTACAATATAACTAACCATGAGAACGTCATCAATAGCAGATAGGGTGAGACAAATAAGGGGCTCAGGCATAAGGGAGTTCTTCGACATTGCACAACGGATGGAGGGTGCGATTTCTTTGGGTGTCGGAGAGCCTGATTTCGTAACGCCGTGGAGTATAAGGGAAGCATGCATATTCTCATTGGAAAAAGGTTACACATCCTATACGAGCAACTGGGGGCTTCCCGAATTAAGAGAGGCGATTTCTGATAAGATTTATAAAGAAAGCGGTGTGTATTACGAGCCCGAAGGTGAGATACTTATAACGACCGGTGTGAGCGAAGCTTTTGATCTGGCGCTTCGTGCCATTGTCAATCCTGACGATGAGGTGATAATTCACGAGCCTACTTATGTGAGTTACAAGCCTTGCACGCTATTCGCTGGCGGAACTTCTGTAAGTATAGATACAGAAGTTGGGGACGAATTCAAGCTGAGGGCGGAGAAGATAGAGGAAAAAATAACAGAGAAGACCAAAGCTGTTGTTTTGAATTATCCTAACAATCCCACCGGGGCAACAATGCGTAAAAAGGACCTGGAAGAGATAGCGGATGTGGTGAACGAGCATGATTTGATTGTTATATCAGATGAGGTTTACGGCAAGCTGACTTACGAAGGTGAACCTACATGCTTTTCCTCACTTAACGGGATGAAGGAGAGGACAATACTGCTAAATGGGTTCTCGAAGGCGTATGCGATGACCGGATGGCGATTAGGATATGCTACCGGTAATAAAGAGATAATAGAAGCGATGATGAAGATACACCAGTATATAATGCTTTGTGCGCCGATTACAGCACAGATGGCGGCGGTGGAAGCTCTGAGATGCGATGACGAGGTGGAGAGGATGGTAAGCGAATACAACAGGAGAAGGAGATTGATGGTGGAAGGGCTGACGGAAATAGGGCTGAGCTGTTTTGAGCCAAAAGGTGCGTTTTATACTTTCCCGTCTATTGCGAATACGGGTCTCACGTCGGAAGAGTTTGCAAAGCGACTGCTTTTTGAGGAGAAGGTTGTGGTGATACCCGGAAGCGTATTCGGCGATGCGGGAGAAGGATTCATAAGGTGTTCTTATGCAGTGTCGCAGTATGAGATAGAAGAGGCTTTGGATAGGATGAGCAGGTTTTTGGAAAAGCATTGTGTCGTATAAAAAGGTTCCGGCGTGCGTGTGGGGAGCCATCCAAAATACTTTTTCAAAAGTATCCGGTTGCACCTTTAACAAAGAACCAAACACCCAAAGTAATCAAAAAGATAGCAATTACGAGCATCGTTAATTCATATCGCTTCCCAAAAAAGAAATTCTTACCCCGGGAGAAAGAAAAAGAGACGAAAGAATACCAGGCGAAATCAGAAAGGAAATGCCCTATGGCAACTAAAAGTATTCCGTTCAGGGCAAGCCACTCAAATCCACTCAACAATACGGGGTATCCTATTGCCATCCACCATGGTATGAAAGAAGGATTAAAAGCAGTGAGTAGGAAACCGCCAAAAATTGAGCTGTTATACTTATACTTCGCTCCTCTCATTCTCACTTCATTATCTATTACTTCCCCTCTTGACCTCGATTTCGCCGCCTTTGCCTCCCTGATAATAAACAAAGACATTAAAATGAGGGCAACACCACCTATTACGTATATCAAGGATTTGAATTGAAGGAAATAGCCTGTCAATCCGAGTCCTAAAACAAGTGCCACTATTACCGGTAACTCAACGGAAACGTGACCAATTATGGTAAGTGGTCCGGATAACGCTCCTTTCTTCAATGTATCTGAAATTACAAAAGCAAAAAGCGGTCCCGGTATCAATGCTCCGCTCAGTCCAACCAAAAAACCTATCCCTACCAAAGATGCCCCGATGACGAGAGGTGTAGGTGTCATTTTGTCACTGTAAATTTTTTTTCCATTTGACTCAAATTCTTTAAAACTGCGAAAGCTATTAATCTATTTATTAGTCTCATATTATTTAGTATTTAGTAAATATCTTGGAAATAAAAAGGCGGGGCTCGTAGCTCAGTGGAAGAGTGCCTCCTTCGCGAGGAGGAAGCCACGGGTTCAAATCCCGTCGAGTCCATAGGTAGGAAAAGAAAGAAAATGAACAAAAGAGGTGATGGAAATGCAAATGATGCCACAAATGGGTTATGATAGGGCGATAACGGTGTTCAGCCCTGATGGAAGATTGTTTCAGGTGGAATATGCAAGAGAAGCGGTGAAAAGAGGAACCACCGCCGTGGGAATAAAGGCACAGAATGGTGTTGCGCTTTTGGTGGACAAGAGGTTGACTTCCAGGTTATTGGAAGGTGGCTCAGTGGAGAAGATATTTCGAATAGACGATCATATAGGAGCAGCAACTTCGGGATTGGTCGCAGATGCGAGGATACTGGTAGATAGAGGCAGGGTAGAGGCGCAAATAAACAAAATCGTATATGATGAACCGATAGATGTGGAAACGTTAGCGAAAAAGATATGTGATTTTAAGCAAGCATATACACAAATTGGCGGACTCAGACCTTTTGGCACTGCGTTGTTGATAGGAGGCGTGTATAATGGTGATAATTGTCTGTTTGAGACTGACCCCAGCGGTGCATTGCTTGAATATAAAGCAACTGCGATAGGTTCTGGAAGGAGCGTGGTAACAGAGATACTTGAGCAGCAGTATAAGGAGGACATCATACTTGAGGATGCCATCGTGCTCGGTTTGGAAGCATTGTACAAAGTAACAGAAGGGAAAATAGACGTAACAACGGTGGATGTGGGTCTCGCAGAGTTAGAGAAGCAGGAATTCAGGGTTTTAAAGGCAGAAGAGCTGGCATCATATATAAAGAAAGTGAAGGAGAAGGTAGAGAGCGAGAGTGAAGGGTAAGGATAAGGAAATGGTAAGTTTGGACAAAGCGGTGGTAGCAAGGTATAAGCACGGTAAGAAGAGTTTTGAAGCCCTTGTAGACCCTGAAGAGGCATATCTAATCAGAAGTGGTGCTAAAGAGGAAATAGAAGATGCCTTAGCAGTGGATGAGATATTTACAGATGCCTCGAAAGGCGAAAAAGCAACGGAAGAGGATTTGACGGATGTTTTTTCTACCACGGACGTAGGAGAAATAGCGAGGAGGATAATAAAAGAAGGAGAGGTCCAGCTTACCGCAGAGCAAAGGAAGAAAAAAGTCGAGGAGAAGAAGAAAATGGTGATAGACCGGATTGCTCGCATCTCTATAAACCCTCAGACGAATACTCCTCATCCACCCACGAGAATAGAGATTGCAATGAAAGAGGCAAAGGTGCACGTTGACCCGTTTAAGAGTACAGACGAGTTGGTAAGTGAGACGGTGAAAGCTATACGGGCGATAATTCCGATAAAGATAGAGGAGATAGCGATAGCGATAAAAATCCCGGCGATGTATGCAGGGCGCGTATATGAGATAAAAAGGAATTTTGAGGTGATGGAGGAGGAGTGGCAAAAAGATGGTTCATTCATTGCGCTGGTGAAAGTACCGTCGGGAATGAGAGATGAACTTTTCTCTTTTTTGAACAGCATAACAAAAGGGGAGGTTCAAACGAAGATAGTGAAGTGAAATAAATACGATGTATAAAGTTGTAGTCCCGGGGGATTTTATTTCTGAGGAATCGAATCGTGCAGGAGAGGGGACTTACGTTGAAGAAGGTAAGGTTTATGCGATGAAATATGGTATTGTGGACGATAGAGAAGAGATAAAGGTGGTAGCACTTTCCGGGAAGTATGTGCCAACGAAGGGAGACGTCGTGATAGGAAAAATAGTTGAGATTTCGTTTCCTTACTGGATAGTGGATATCGCTTCTCCTTACGAGGCACGGTTACACACGTCAGAATTTACAAGGAATGAGAGGGAGAAAATAGAGTTTGGCAGCATGGGTAAATATCTGGATTTAGGCGATTTGATTGTAGCGAAGGTAATGAATGTGGATGCAATGATAAGAGTGGATCTGGCATTGAAGAACGAATTCAAGATAGGAGAGGGCGGGAGATTGATAGAAATATCGCATACCAAGGTGCCACGTCTTATAGGAAGGAGTGGTTCGATGATAAGGATGTTAAAGGAGAAGTGTAATTGCTTTATATTTATTGCAAAGAATGGTCGTGTCTGGATAAAAGGCAGTGAAGATGAGATGAACCTCGCATCGCAGGTGGTGCTGATGATTGAGAATGAGGCACATACATCGGGGCTAACCGATAGAGTGTCGTATTTTTTAGATTCGTTTAAAAGGTAAGTAAAAAGGAAGGTGATAAAGAAGAAGGATGAAAGAAGGAGAAAAAGAAATAGAGTTAATAAAAAAAGGAAAAAGATTGGATGGAAGAGGTTTTGAAGAACTCAGACCTATAAAAATAGAGGTTGGAGTGTTAAAAAGAGCAGATGGGTCATGTTACTTTGAGATGGGGAATAATAAGGTGATGGCTGCGGTATACGGACCACGAGAGATGCATCCGAGACACTTTCAGGATGCAAAAATGGCGGTGGTTAAATACCGGTATAACATGGCGCCTTTTTCGGTAGATGATAGAAAGCGACCGGGACCGGATAGAAGGAGCGTGGAGATCTCGAAGGTGAGTAGAGAAGCGTTTGACCCGGTTATTATAAAAGAATATTATCCGAAGACGGCGATAGACGTCTATGTGGAGGTGCTTCAGTCGGATGCAGGGACGAGGACAGCGGGCATAAATGCGGCTTCTGTCGCTTTAGCCGATGCCGGGATACCGATGAAAGACATGGTTTCTTCTGTTGCCGTTGGTAAAATAGGTGGTGAAGTGGTATTGGACTTGAGTGGAGTGGAAGACAATCACGGTGAGGCAGATATGCCGATAGCGATGGTTGCGAGAACAGATACAATTACAATGTTGCAAATGGACGGTCATTTTAAAAAAGAAGAATTTGAACGAGGGCTGAAGCTTGCAATGGATGCGTGTCATAAGATATACGAGTTGCAAAGAACTGCGTTAATTGAGCGATATAGCAAGAGTGTAGGTGAAGGTGAGGAATAGAAATGGGACTTGAAATTATGGATGATATAAGGAAGGATTATGTATATGATGTGCTAAGAAGTGGTAAGAGGGTAGATGGTAGAGGATTTCGTGAATATCGTGCGATAAGTGTGGAGAGGGACGTAATGAAGCGGGCTGAAGGTTCAGCACTTGTAAAGATAGGCGATACGGAGGTTTTAGTGGGTGTAAAGCTCGAACCCGGAGAACCATTTTCTGATGCGCCTGATAAGGGGATAATAATGACCAATGCCGAACTTGTTCCAATGGCATCGCCGGAATTTGAGCCGGGACCGCCGAATGAGAACAGTGTAGAACTGGCGAGAGTGGTGGATAGGGGTATTCGAGGCTCAGAAGCAATTGATTTAGAGAAGTTGTGTATAGAAGAAGGAGAGAAAGTCTGGATGATTTTTATAGATATTCATGTATTGGACAACGATGGTAACCTGGTGGATGCCGCTGCGTTAGGTGCTATTGCTTCTCTTTTGAATTTCCGCATACCAAACGAGCGATATGGGCTAACCGGCGAAGACTCACTGCCGATGCGAGATACACCGGTGGCAGTAACAACGGTAAAAATCGGAGGGGATGTCTTAGCGGACCCGAATTTGTACGAGGAAAGCGCAGCCACAAGCAGGTTAACGGTGATTTCAAATGCGGATGGCGCACTATCCGGAATGCAGAAGAGCGGTAACGGCGAGTTAAAGGAAGAAGAGATAGCGGAAATGGTGGAAATAGGAATAGAAAAGGCGAAGGAAATAAGAGAAAACTATCTTTCAAACTTTCTTTAGAAAAGAAAGTTTAATCATCAAACTTTCTTAGAAAGAAAGTTTGATCAAAGAAACAGGTTTTTAGTAAAGGTTTTTGCGGAGCAAAAAAGTTTATGATAAAAAAAGAGGAGATAGAGCATATAGGGTGGTTAGCGAGGACAGAGTTGAGTGAAGCGGAGAAGGAACTATTTGAGAAGCAATTGAGCTCGATATTAGACTATTTCGCCGTATTAGATGAGTTGGATACTGCTGACGTAGAACCCACATATCACGTAATTGGCATAAAAGACGTGGTAAGGGAAGACGAACCGAAGGAGGCTTTGAGTCAGTCAGAAGCGCTGCGGAATGCACCCAAAAAAGAAAAGGGGTATATCAAAAGTCCAAGAATGTTATGATTCTATGGAAGAAAAGATTAAATTAAACTATAAGGGTAACAACCTCGATATATCCTCTAATTTTAGAAAAGAAGCAGAAGAGTCGCTTTTGTTTATACATGGATTAGGCTGCTCTAAGGATTCTTTTAAAGACGTATGGAAATTCCCGGAATTTAAGCAATACACGATTTTAACTTTTGATTTGTTAGGGTTTGGTGATTCTTCTAAACCCAAATGGTTTTCTTATACTATGGAAGAACATGCCGAAATTTGCAAATTGATTGTTGAAAAATTGGGGCTTGAGAAAATTCACCTGGTTGGGCACAGTATGGGTGGGGCAATAGGCTTGCTTCTGATTGAAAAAATGCCGTCGAAGATTGTATCGTTTATCAATTTAGAAGGAAATCTGATAGGTGAAGATTGCACGTATAGCAAAGAAGCGGTCAGGTATTCATTAGAAGATTTTGAAAAACGGATTTTTGAGGAATTTCAATCTGGAATAGAAGACAGTAAAGATTTAGCGGCTTCTACGAATCTGAGCACCAGAAGATTATTTTACAACTGGCTTTCTCAAAGTGACGCATACGCATTTTACAGGAGTTCGGAATCTCTAACGAAATGGTCGGATAGTAGAAAATTATTGAAGATGTTTGTTGAGCTGGACATAAAGAGATGGTACGTGTTTGGAGAAATGAATAAAGACCTGCCGGTGATAAAAATGCTTGGTGATGTTCCGAAGATAGAAATCGCTAATAGCGGGCATTTTATGATGTGTGATAATCCTGAAGAGACGTATAAAAGGCTTTTGGAGGGGTTATAGGCGAGGGGGTGGGTTGTAACTAATGTAAAGTCGAGGATTGCCGAAAGCAACCGCAGAAGTTACGAGGGCACTTGACTTGGTGGGAAGATTTTCATATTTTTGGAGCACGAGAATTAAGATTTTAATGCTTCATCTAAACATTTATTCATTTTTTTTAAATTCAATCTTTAACATTTCTTCTTCACCGTATTTGATTTCTGCGCCTGTATAATGTGCACCTAATTTAGCCCTCATAGTCGTAATTATATTAAATGCACCCTCAAGCATTGCTTTATTGGTAAATGAAAATTCTTTATCTTCATTTATAAAAATTGGGTAAAACAACTTTTCATGCTTTCTCATTATGGAAAAACAATCACCTAATCCAATTTGGAGATGTATTTTTTCCATATCCTTTATTCCGTGTTTATTCATTATTTTTAGTGCACGTCCATATATAGAACTATCAACAGCGTCCTTAAACCAATCTTTGTTTTTTGGATCATATAATTTCTTTTTAATGAGCTCCTTTAACCTTTTCTCAAGCAATACAAATTCTTCTTTAGGCTTAGTAGCTGGAATTTCTCCACCAAATAAATCATCTTTTGTTTCAGACCTTATTTTCAAGACAAATTCAATAGTACCATATGACACCTAGTTACCCTTACCGTCTATATTCACCTCCTTTCTATTTAAATGAATACT
>JAFNKG010000065.1 GCA_017883965.1 Candidatus Methanophagales archaeon
TACTTGAGCACAACATAAAGACATAAAAGACTAACTCCAGCTACTATTGATACTTTATTTTCGTCAGTTAGTTTCATGATTTATTTCACCTTCTATACTTTTGCACTTTTTATATTTAGGAATAGTCCCAGTCTTTTTAAAAGTGCATAGGAAATAGGCATTATATAAAACTATTTTGCCTGTGTACAATAGGAGGTGACGTATATGGTAAACAATTTCATTCCTGCATTGCTAATTGGCTATCTTGAGGCTTTTAGAGTGGCATTTAACTCGCCAGGCTACTCGTATTTCAAGGGTTTTGTCTGGGCGTTTATGCTGATACAGGGGCGGAAACGCGTAACAGATATAGCTAACGCCTGCTTCTTTATGAAGAAGCATGTCAGCAGTTTTGAGCGCTTCCTATCGGAGCATAAGTGGAACATGCACCTGGTTATCGTGTCGTTAGTATCGCTGCTATTGTCACAATTAGCTGATAGGCTCATGGTACACGGCGCATTCCTGCTTGCAGAGGATACAACGTTTGTGAGCAAAGCGAGCAAAAAGATGCAGGGCGTGCAGAGATGGAAGGATTACAGCAGCAATCCTGACCGCGGTGGTTACATATTTGGGCATAACTGGTCAATTCTCGGTTTGCTTTCTCCATTTTCTGGACGGTGGCTTTGTTTTCCTATCATGGCAAGGCTGATTCCGGGTCAGAAGAAACCCTCTCTGTTCGTATCCACCCCGAAGGGATTACGTCCGGCAAACTTCTGGGACATGACGGTCTCGAACATTCTGTATGCGTGGCAATTACTTTGACACCGAGCACTGCGAGTGGCAGTGGATGCATATTTCGCTACCGCCAGCTTCATTAAGCCACTGGTGGAGAAGGGGATCGCAGTGATTTCGCGCCTTCGTAAGAATGCTGTTGGCTGGGACGACCCACCAGAATATTCCGGCAGGGGACGCCCGCGAAAAAGGGGGAAACAGTGGAAGTTAGCGGAACTTCTGAAAGCCTTCAAACCCGAACTCGTCACTGTCCACATCTACAGAAAAGACCGCTAGGTCGCCGCGGTGACGTGTGGCTGAGAAATATACCCAGGAAAGTCGGGGTTGTCGTGATTGAAGGCATCAAGGAACCCGTCATTTTAGTATGCACCGATTTATCCCTGACCGCAGCCCAGATAATTGAGATTTACGCCGCTCGCTTCTCGCTGGAGATCGCAATACGCGATTTAAAGCAGCACTTCGGCTTCGGGGATTATCAATCTACGACTTCAATCGCAATATTTCGATTTGTACAACTCTGCTGTACCGCTTTTTGTATCTGGAAACTGATGTTGCTACCGGAGAACGCATCCACGGCAATAACCGAGTCAGCATTCAGTTTCGCACGTGCGAGACGTGGTTTGAGGCGATTCGTCATCAAACAGATTTTTAAAATTCCGCACTGACCCCGGACTTTTAAAAAATCGAGGACGAATATGAACCAATATTCAGGATCGTTGCATAGCTGCTATTGTACATGGATGCATAGTTACCTATTATTATTTCTGCAAAAGTACAGTGTACACGTCTCTGTTATCAAATATTCTATCTCTTTCTCTAAGTAAATTATATTTGAAGGAAACTCTTTCGTTGCAATTTGAATTATTGCTTCTGCTAAAAGGGTAATAATAAGATCAATCTTAATAGATGGGACACTTTCGTAGTTATAAAAATTTATTGGGTACCCATTTGCTAATATCAATATTTCCTTGTTATTTAATAGGGTCGTTCTTGTACCTACCTCTGGTATCTCTTCTTTATCTTTAGTTAATGAATCTAACTCCTTCCAGTCTATTTCTTTCCTCTCTGAAGAGGCGTTTATCAGAACCGAGTCATTTCTCAGTGATAATATCTCATCCTTACCCAATACTACTGAGCCAGTTGATCCAATAACTATATCACATTCTGGTAAGATATTTAATAAGGAGTCAACAATAAATCCACTGTTCTGTGCTTCGAGTAAGTATATGGGATTCAAATCTGAGACATAGACCATAGCGCTTTCCGATTTAAGCCTGAATGCAATCTGACGTCCTATTGTTCCGTATCCTATAACCAATATCTTTTTTTCTCGAATGTTCGTTTTGTATTTAGATAGTATGTTCTTTAAGTTATCTACTATTGCATCTGAAACAAAGCTACTTTCTACCTTCCTTTTTACCTCACATGATGATAGATCTAATATAGGATATTTTAGTGGATGTGAGCGTGATATAGATTTTATTTTTCTGATACCATTTGTTGATTGCTCAATGCCACCCTTAAAATACTCAAATCCCTTCTGGTATTTTTCAAATAGGAAAGATGTAATATATCCTCCGGACTCAGCGTAAATTATTTTATCTTTTTCTTTATCTGATATTGATTGTAAGCAATTTTCTATACATTCATATAAAATTGCATTAAATGGGTAGGACTTCGGAATCCAAATATTTGTATATCCCTCTTTTTGTAATGTTTCTACAACTTTCTTATTAAGGGAATATGGGGTACCAATAATATAAGTATCTTCAGGTTTTATTCCTAATATACCAATTGAACGAACTAATGGAAGAAAATCGTTAATAATGTGTTGTAATAATATTATTTTATGATTTTTAAAAATACTTCCGATTTCAATTTTTCTTTTATTAATCCAATAGTTTAATAAAGGAAAATCCGCGATTTTTGAAATATCTTCAACTTCCCCCGATATCTCTACAGATTCTGCGGTTATTTTGCCTAGTTTATTTTCTAGTGTTTTTAATTCATTCTTATAGAAATCAATTAGTCGAATTATTCTCTCCCTTTCGCTTAAATCTTTTGTCTTCATCATCTCAGAACACGTTGTAATAGAATTTTTCTCCTTTTCATTCTTTGAAAAATATAAAGCCGAATCTGCCCGCTGAATCAATTCTTCCTTATTCGATGAAAAAGTTGGATATTCACAAATTCCAATACTCAATGTAGGGTTATCCTTAATATCTAATCCATTAAATTCATATGTTGCTAAGTTTTTTTGCATCTCTTTCATGATAATCTGAGTATCTTCGAGATTATGTTTAGGTAAAAATATCGAAAATTCATCTCCTCCGAATCTAATTATATCTCCTTTATCCTGAATGAAATCTTTTAATATCGTCACTAACCCCAACAAAACTGAATCTCCAACTAAATGACCAAATTCATCATTGATTCTTTTGAAGTCATCTATGTCCAACATTGCAAAGGACAATACTGTTCCCTTTTTATCGATTTCTGCTAAAACGTTATCAAAATCATTAATCAGAAAATCTTTTTGTAGAGCACCCGTGAAATCACGCGTTAAAGACTCATAGCCGCTTGGAATTTCCCTTTTTTCAAATGTCTTAGTTTCCATTGAGTTTTTAAGTGTATTAATATGGATAATATAGTCATTCTTTTCTAATACTAATTGATCAATTCTTGTTTGAATCTCAGCCCTTTCAATTGGGCTTGCATTGATTTTCTCACGTCTCATATTTGATACCATTATATCAATATTAAGAACTATATTTTCATAATTGCTTATCAATTTCGCAAGACGAATTGAGTCATCAACAAGGTCTTCTTTCAAAGGTAAATTTGACCTTATTTTCTTTCTACTCCGTGCAACTAATTCTTCCCATTCATTTTTATATAAATGAATTTCTTTCGAAGTATAGCCTTTACCAACTATTCCTTTCTGATGGACCCTTGCGTGATGTTCTAAGCATAGTACCGCTAAATTCTCAATTCTATTATTTGATGGATTATTGTCGATATGATGGATTTGAACTTCTTTTCCTTTCTTTCGACAAATACAACAAGTGTGGTCATTTCTCCATAATAATTCTGCTATTGTGTCGATTGGTATCGCAAATCTTTTCTTTGGCATAATAATCCTCTACTATGATTCTAACTTACATGTTTATCCTATTTAAATACCGCACATTCGAAATAGGCACACAGCTTTTATTATTTTCCCTGATGAAATGAGGGCAATTTCATATAACTTCGGTATATCCGAACTTGAGTTCGTATATCCTTCCATTTTGGCATTATATCCGAAGTTAAGTTCGCATATACCGCCCTTTAACTGAAACTTCTCGTTCATTTTTTGCCTCCTGACTTTTGAATAGATTTATGACTTATTCTCATAGTTACTTATTCTCAGTTATATTCTTCCCTTTTCCAGGAGTGCCGATTTCAATGATTTTTTCCAATCGTTCCTCTCTTTCTTTTGCAATTCGTTTTCTGTTAAAAGCTATTAGTTTCTTTTCCAGTTTCTTGCTTTTAAATTTTATCATTCCACCTTATAAATAGCTCCAACAATAGCGCCATTAATTAAATTAAGTACCAAATGGCTTATTATCCAGTACACAACTACCGTTGTTGCTATTGTCATATAGAAAGGCATTGACGCTATTCCTGACAGCGCTCCTATTAGCCACACAAGGAGTCCATACGTCATACCTTTTTTTGCACCCTCGCCTGGAATTCCTTTGTAGAGCAGTGCATACACTAATGCAAATATTATCGCTATAACAAGCCCTGTTAAATTCGCGCCGATTATATTTCCCGCACTCACCATTACCGCAGGGTCTTTCCATATATTTGGTGGCAGTGTATAAACCCAGTTGAAAAGCCAACCACAAGTCAACCAGCCGAATATTACACTCACTATCCATATAACGACACCAGAAATTAAAATTCTTTTTATATTCATTTTTCACCTCCGGACTTTTAGGCAGATGAGGGTATATAAATAACTTTCGATTTTTTGACCGAAGCTATTTATACTGCAACGTTTGATGAGACAATAGGGTATTAGCTCTAAATGATAGGATAGTGGTAAATGATGACAGAAGAGCGGGAATCAGATAAAAAAGTTAGTGGTGGCCCCGGGATAACAGCAGGTGGAAATGTAACCATTGGCGATGTCAGCGGTCATGTAGCTATAGGTGAAAATATTACACAATTGTCTACTTCAGATAAAAAAGAACTCTTGGACGGTCTCCACGAATTCCAAAAAGGAATTCCTAAACTTGACCTCGCGCCAGAGGATCAGAGTATTGTTAATGGCGAAATCAGTGCAGCAATCAAAGAGGCTAAGAAGGATAAGCCTGCCCCATCCAAAGTCAAAGAGCGGTTTGAAAGTATAATCAGCACGGTTAAAGATGCAGGCAAGAGTATAAATGGCATTTCAGAGCTTTATGAACCAGCAAAAAAGATAGCAAAATTGGTCGGAATGGGTCTCCTGATTTGACTTATCGATGGATGATCTCTGAAAGACTTAAGACTTTTTTTGGAAAGGTGAAAAAGGGGCTGGGTGAAAGACTGAGTGAGGTAAAGCCTGAAGATATTGCTAAGTTTGCTGCAAAAGAAGCTGTTTGGGCTATTCCTGTTGTCGGACAAATTATAAAGGACGCTTTTGATGAGTTCTCGCCAGATGAAAAAGGAGAGCTTATAAAAGAGTTGAAAGAGTTGTCAGAAAGTCAGTTTAAGGAAATTAGTGCAGAGGTAGGAGTTTCAGTTGAGTATTTAGAAGGTATTCAGAAATTCACGCTTTATACTTTTAAAGAACTTCGAGCAGATCACGAGGAGATTAAAGAATTATTATTTCGTTTGATTGAAACTGTCGAGCCTTCAACTTCCATAATACAGGTGGGCGGGGATTTTAATATTGGAGACGCTTCTGGGCAGATCGCTATTGGTGAAGGCATCACACAAACACAAACCGTTTACAAAGATTGTACTTTTATTCTTCCTGACGGTTCGACCGTGCATGGTAAGTCATGGCTCTATACTGAAGGCATCAGACCTACCACAGATCCAGCCAATATATTCGGGAGGGGGCAGGAACTGGAAAAAATTGACGAGTTTCTCAAAGATAGCTCGGCTTTAGCCATCACAGGTTTCAGCGGTACTGGAAAATCTACTCTGGCAAGTATGTACATAGATAGAATAGAGAAAAGAGGAGAATTTGCAGGGATATACTGGCGCAAAGTGGGTGAAACTATTGATATTGGTGATGTGGTGGGCAGTTTTTTCATGCTTATAGGCAAGCCCATTAAAGACATTGGGGATTATACAAATGTTGAAGATCTGCTTGATCTGCTTTTCAGAGAGCTAACTGCTGCGCCATACTTTTTAGCTCTTGATAATTTCGAGATACTCCTTGACCCCAAAACTAATAAACCCATTAAGCCGGGTTTTTCCGATCTGATAGAAAGGGCAAACAAGAGTGATGGAAGAAGTCGAGTCTTGTTCACAAGCTGGGAATGTCCTGCAAGTGAACACGGAATTAGACCGGCTTACTATAATATAGGGGGTCTTGATGATTCGGCTGCTATTCAGCTTTTACGGCAACACGGTCTAACCGAACCTGACGATGAGCTTAAAAAAGCTATAGAACTTTCTGGTGGGCATCCTCTCGCCCTTATTCTTTTGGTGCAGCTTGTTAAAGGAGAAGGAGAGACGCTTTCAGGCATCTTGGCTGATGATACCTTATGGATTGGAGAGGAAGGCGAAGTGGCGACGAATATTTTGGATAAGGTCTATAAAGAGAGGCTCAACGAAGAAGAACGTAAACTTCTCCAGTATGTATCACTTTACAGGGTGCCTGTGCCTTTAAAAGCAATAGTCGTCTCAGCCAGTGACCCGGACTGGACTGAGGCTAAAGTTAAAAAAACAGCATTGCGTCTGAAAAGGAAATCGCTGTTGCAAAGAACAGGGGAAAATTACTGGGAGGAGTCTTTGATACATAACTATGCGTACAGCAAACTGGCTGACAGAGTTGAACGCCACAAACTTGCCTGCCAGTATTACCTCTCTCTCACCCTGCCAGAAAAACGCATAAAGAAAGAGGATGTCCAGTCCTTAATCGAAGCATGCCACCATGCATGTACGGCAGGAGATTATGATATGGCTGCTCACATAATCTTTGATAACAAATTGCATGAAGACCTTGATCGATGGGGCAATTATACAACCATTGTCGAACTCTATGAGAAGCTTTTGCCTGAACGTTTTGACGATGAACCTAAAATAACAAACATACAAACTCATGGTGCAATACTCGGAAACCTTGGAAATGCTTACTCTGATCTGGGGCAGGTGGAGCGTGCCATCGAATACTACGAGCAGGCACTCGCTATTGCCAGGGAGATTGGAGACAGAAGAGGTGAAGGCGCTGATCTCGGAAACCTTGGAACTGCTTACCTTACTTTGGGGCAGGTGGAGCGTGCCATTGAATATTATGAGCAGGCACTCGTTATTGCCAGGGAGATTGGAGACAGACGCAATGAAGGCATCTGGCTCGGAAACCTTGGAATTGCTTACCGTTCACTGGGGCAGGTGGAGCGTGCCATAGAATATCATGAGCAGGCACTCGCTATTTCCAGGGAGATTGGAGACAGACGCGGTGAAGGCACTGATCTCGGAAACCTTGGACTTGCTTACCATGCTCTGGGGCAGGTGGAGCGTGCCATTGAATATTATGAGCAGGCACTCACTATTGCCCGGGAGATTAAGGACAGAAGTAATAAAGGCAACTGGCTCGGAAGCCTTGGACTTGCTTACTCTGATCTGGGACAGGTGGAGCGAGCGTTTGAATATTATGAGCGGGCACTCGCTATTCACAGGGAGATTGGAGACAGACGCAATGAAGGCATCTGGCTCGGAAACCTTGGAGATGCTTACGATGTTCAGGGGCAGGTGGAGCGTGCCATAGAATATCATGAGCAGGCACTCGCTATTTCCAGGGAGATTGGAGACAGACGAGGTGAAGGCACCTGGCTTAATAATTTAGGCGTGACTTTCAAAGATTTGAAAAAATATGATGTAGCGCTGGCTTGCTACCTGTTAGCCAGAAAGATACGCATAGAAATCAGAGACCCAGAAATTGAAAGAACAGAGAATGAAATTAATGACATAAGAAATAAAATAGGGAAGGTGGAATTCCAAAAGCTTATGGATACGGTGGAACCGAAGGCGGAAGAAATTATACAGGGTATTTTAGCTGGCTGACTCAGAATTTTGAAGTTTAAAATGCCAAAGGAGTTGGTAAGTTACGCGGGATTATGTCCTGGAATTTATCAGTCAGGAAATACAGAGAGAACGGAAAGAAATCAAAGCGGTAAATAAATGGCTGAAGTGGATTCTGTATGAATGCTCAGAGAGGGCGAGTATGGTAACTCAGAGATTTCCGAGTTATTTTTACAATGATCCTTAGAGGTATATTCTTTATTTTTCATTCTGTGAATGTATATATTTTTCAACTAATTTATTAGAGCCCGCTCCACAAGCTATAATAGATTTCATAGCGTGTTCCAGAGGTATATCTACTTTAAATACATTTTCGGATTTAACGTGTAATATGTTTCCCGACGTTGGATTTGGTCCTGTTGGTACAAATACCGTGTAACTTCCATTAGAATGCCTATCAGTAATAAACCCTGTAACTAAAGTGTCATTATCCAATATCTTAACCAGAACTACCGAAGAAAGGGGCATCTCTTCTTTTCCTATAAATTGTTCGACCGTATCCTTAGCTATGTTATAGCCCGGAATTTTTTTCAATAATATTTGTTCAATTGAATTATGTATATATTGACCTATTTTAGTCCTTACTATCAGTCCGAGAAGAAAACAAGCTATAATAATAAGGGTTATTGAAATAATATCGGCAAAAATGCCTATTGAGTCGGGGTCGGCAAAAATAAGATTTGTTAGCGGTTGAATATTACCTGTAACAAAATTGAACAGCCAACTAAATACCATTACTAAAATTATAATGGGGAGAATGACACCAATTCCTCCAATCAGGGCGGTTTTGATAAAAGTTTTTATTCTTTCCATTTTATACTTTCACGGTGCAAAAAGCGAGCTTATCTTCTCCACTTCCTTCGCCTTCGCAAATACAGTTATGAGGTCACCCGCTTCGATGACTGTATTACCCTTTGGCAGAATTATATCAGTATTCCGCTCTATCGCCACCACTATCCCTTCTTTTATACGCAACTTCGACAACTCTTTTCCCGCGGCACGTGATCTGTCCGAGACAATGACCTCGAATATCTCCGCTTTTCCTCCACCAACGGTAAGAAAATCCTTTATCTTCGGTCGTTTCACCGAGAGATAGAGATGCCTTGCAACGGTCATGTCGGGATTATCAAACAGAAAGATGTCCTCTTTCTTGAACATATCCACATGCTCTTCCTGATTCACCACAGCAACGGTTTTTTTTGTGCCCAACTCTTTTGCCGCCAGTGACATCATCAAATTAGCAGCGTCGTCAGAAGTAGTAGCGATAAGCGCATTCGCTCTGTGTGCATTCGCTTCCTCCAAGGTTGATTTCTCTGTGGCATTTCCAACAATCGTTAAGACATCGTACTTCTTGGCTAACTCTTTGCATCTTTTCTCATCCTCATCTATGACGACCACGTCATTCTTGTCCTTTGCTGCGATATCCACCAGATTTCTTCCTATTCCGCCTAACCCCACTATTATCAGATACACGCAAAGCACCACTCTTCCTTCCCTTATGTTTTGTTTTGTATTATAATAACTTTTTCGCTATTTTCTTTAATAGCTCTTCTATAAATTTCAACCCTTCCTCACGGGCTTCTTCCACCATTTCCACTTTCTCACCGCCACCCTGTGCGATTTCTGCTTTACCACCACCACTGCCTCCAAGCACTTCACAAACTCGTTTTACTAACGCCGATGCATTTATCTCATCCTTTAGATAAGCCGGGACGGATGAAACGACAGATGCACGTTTTTCTCTTTTACCTATTAATATCGTTAAGAAGTTATCGTCCGAGAGCTGCGATGCTATTTTCATCATCTCTTTCGTATCTGCATCTGGCAACACCGCAGTGATAACTTTTACACCACTTATTTCTTGTGCTTGTCCCTTCAATCGCTCAAGTTCCAGCTCCGCTATCTCATCCCGCAATCTCTCATTTTCCTTCTTTAATTGTTTCCACTCCTCAAAAAACCTTTTAACCGTAGAAGGAAGCTTCTCGTATGGCACCTTTAATACCGAAGCCGATTTTATTATAAGCTCTTCCTGCGCTTGCACTTCCTCGACAGCAGCTTCTCCTGCTGCATACTCCAATCGCTCGATACCATCCTGTATTCTCTCGGTGCGCAATATTTTTATCGGGCCGACCTCGCCAGTCTTTGAACAATGCGTTCCCGCACATGCCTGTACATCCTCGTCCGCGCCTATCCGCACTATTCTTATTTTCTTACCCGGTGGAACGCCACCCTGATAAATACCGAACCCGTATTTCTGCTCCGCTTCGTTCCTGTCCTCAAAACTCGCTCTTATCTCTTTGTCTTCCATGACCATCCTGTTTGCGAGCAGTTCGATCTCGCGTCGCTCGGCATCAGAGATTCTTTTGAAGTGCGTGATGTCAATTCTCGCTCGTTTTTCTCCTTTCTGCGCTCCCGCCTGCCATACATGGTCCCCCAGCACCTTCCTCGCTGCGCATACCACAACATGCGTTGCCGAATGGTGCCTTGCGTGAGGTATTCGCCTCTCTGCGTCTATGCGACCAGATATCGCTGCACCTTTGCTTATCCCGCCATTCTCTATTTTATGAAGAATAACGCCTTCAACCTCCTGTGCATCTACTACTTTCAATGCCCTGTTCCTGTCTTTAGGCGTTAAGAAGCCGGTATCAGCAGGTTGACCGCCACCTTCAGGGAAAAAAAGCGTCTTGTCTAATATAACAAAATCATCAAAGGAGTCCAAAACAGTAGCATCGAACTCTACCGCCGACGGCTCTTCGTAATACAATTTCATTGTCGCCGGAATTGATTTCGTTTTTTCTTCCATGCTTTCTACAAAGGGTTCCAGCTCATCCTTTCTCTCCTCGCTGCTGTGCATACTCGCAACTAACGAATAAAAGTTTTCTGGGACATCTACATTAATGGATGTTTTCAGGTCAGTCATGTTAGATACCACCTCTTCCACAAATTCCGGCGATAATCCATGTGTATCGTAATAATAAATTAGTCTATTAGTTTCGATGGTGAGTGAAGTAGGTTCTTTTTCTGTATCTCTCTTTACGTCTTGCATTACAATTCTTTCGCCTTTTAAAAGCGTCTCATCGTATCTCCCCTTCTCCAGCGACACTATTTCCACTATTCTATCCACAGAATTTTCCAATTCGGGAAAAGAATCTCTGAGCGTTTCTATTTGCATGAGCACTATTTCCTCCAACGGCATTTCTATCCCCAGCGATTTTAACATCCTGAAAACTCTTCTCAAGACCAATCTTGCTAAGTAGCCCTCTTTCGCATTAGAAGGCACGATACCATCGGCGAGCATGAAAGCAAGACATTTTGTATGGTCTGCAACCGCATAGATTGTTTCTATTGGCTCTAATGTATCTTTGAGAATCTCAGGAGAAATACCCAACCTCATTGCTATTTCTTCTCTTCTCATAGCTCCTGATAAACTTGCATACTTTGTAATTATCTCGGGATGCGTATCTAACGGATGTTCAATCCCCGCGGCATTTACCAGTTCTTTTATTACGTCCGGGAATATCGCATCATACACAGTAGGAGTGCCTTTAGAAGCCCATACGAACCGCTCTAACCCGTACCCGGTGTCCACGATGTAAATGTCCATTTTCTCATACTGCTGCCCTTTTATGCTTATTTCACCACGAGGAGAAAGTTTGAGGTCCATGAAAACGAGAGTAGCAAGCTCTAAACCGTCTGTGATGATTTCAAGACAGGGTCCTGCATTTCCTCCCCCTACCCACGGCGCTTCTTTATACGTCACGCTGTCCATATCCACACCAAGTTGCCTCAGAAATTCATCGCAATACTTCACGGTTTCGTTCTTCCAGTATATCTCCGCTCCTCCTCTCTTATTGAAGGCATGATGCCCCATCATCTCGAAAGTGGTTAAGTGGCGACCAGTTTTTCCTATGGATTCGAGGTCTTCGAGTCTTATGCAGGGTTGAGAAATAGCGAGCGGGTTTGCAGGCGGTGGGACCTTGCCCGACGTTACAAAAGGCTGAAAATTTGCAATAGAGGCGATGTTAAGGTAGATGTCATCTCTCCACCGTGCTACAACCGGATACCTTTTCATTCGCGTGTGCGAACGATGTTCAAAGAAAGATAGAAAGCATTCTCTTATCTCGTCCAGGCTTCGCTCTTTGAAAATAGGCTTGCCTATAAACGAATAAATCTCACAAGGAGCATCACCACATGTCTTTCTATCTCTGTCACGTGCCCAGAAGTGCGAGCCACACTTCTCGCATTTCTTCCTCATGAATCCGTTCTCTCTGAAGTATTCTATGCTATATTCCTCGCCACTCATTTCATTTTATGCACATGGGAAGAGAGACTTAAAAAGTTTTTGTTATAATTCTTCAATGTCTTTTTCTATTTTACCCGCTTCAAATTCTTTCTTCGCTTCTGCATAGAGTTCTTTTGCTTCTTTATATATTTGCCCATGACTACGCTCCTGTTTTTCACTTATATCATTATCCATGTTTGTATTAGAAATAATTTATTTGTTTAGCTACTCCTTATTTTAACTTTCCCGGCGATATTCTTGCAATAAGTGGTAAGGGAGATAACTATTTGCTCAATATTTGGGGTAGAAGATAAACATAGTTAAATATACGTGCTTATATCACTTTTTTGATGGCGGAAAGTCTGAGTGTGGAGATGCCAGTAACGGCACGATATCAAAAACGGCTTTGGAGACTGGTAATACATGCTTCCTTTACTCCTGAATGGAGCCAACAAGTAATCTCAGCGAGCAGGTTATTAGGAAGCATGTGCTCATGCGGAAAATTATAGGTGCTTTTAGATCCGAGAATGGTGCTGAATATTACCAATACATCGCTTCAGTGTTTACTACATAGCGATTACAAGGAAAAGATGTCTGCGATAAACTCAAAGAACTGCTCACCAATGAACTTTGTTTGAGGTGGACTAAACAAATACCATCATTCTTTGAGCAGTGAAGTTGAAGAGATAAGAGAAAGAGAAGAGCCAAAAAAGAGGTCTAAAAACAGGATTACGTGGAGTAGCATAACGAGGTCGCATGAAATCGCTTTTTATGCTGAAAATTTGATGCCGATTGAGGTGGTTCTCGGTGAGTAATGGTAATATTTATATTACCAACCAATATATATTAAAATTGGTGAGAAAAATGGTCATAGCCAAAACGAAGGTAACGTCAGGATTCAGAATAATGATTCCTAAGGAGATACGGGATACACAGGGAATAGAGAATGGGATGGAAGTAATCTGGTATGAAAAAGATGGTGAAATCAATATTTATTTTAGAAAGGCAGTGAAATCAATCAAAGAGATGCGTGGTTCCAT
>JAFNKG010000010.1 GCA_017883965.1 Candidatus Methanophagales archaeon
AGAAGCACGCCGAGATACACAACGCCGAGTTTGAGACCAAGTAAGAACCACCAGAGGAGTGGTGAACTTATCGCTTCACCGAAGATACTTGCCCCGAAAATGCTTGTCTCTACTCCAAATGGCGACAACTTCACGGTTAATGCGTCCATGCCGAATGTAATCCGCCACCATGTTCCCAGAAAGGGCAGTGCAATCGTGAGCGCACCTGCAATGACACCCGGCCAGTTTATCCTGCGCCATGCCTTCAACTTCTGAGTTGCTTCGGACACCGAAGCACCGGCATCCTCCTCCAAATCGCCCATTTACATAACCACCTCCAGCTCTATCCCTCTAATCTCTAACGTCATCTTCATACTGCTAGGTGTTAGATTTTTCTCAGATGGCAAAGTGGGAGGCTTTTGCATTTGTGCTTGCGTCCTGGGAAGCAAACCTTCCAACTTCAAATTCGCTGAGCCCTCCGCGGGGACTTCTACCGCCTCCGGCAAGCTTACGGTAACGGTGCTACTATCCAGCATGAACTCAATAGACAGTTCCTTTATCTTTATTGGCACGTTCAACGGTGAACGAAGCACTGCTTCAATAGTAAGTTTACGCAAACCATCAGAAATCTCAAAACCCGTAAATTCAAAAAATTCTTCTTCTGCACCACCTCCAAGTTCGAAAGGCATGAGTCCTTCCACTGCTTTCTGCGGGTCTTCTGCGAAGATGGTTCTTTGCACGTCCCAGCCATGTGTCGCAAAGGCTGTTACAACGCATACGACGAGTAAAATCGTCGGAATCATGGAAAGGACAAACCTCAAGATTTTTTCGCTCATACTTTCATCATAATTCTTACATTATTTAAAACTTTGGGTTCCATATTTTCTACTTAGCCATTCCTTCCCTTTTCCGTCACGGCTCCAGCTCCGTAGGATCTGTTATCCGACCTTTAATTGCCGAAGCTGCGACTACCGCGGGGTTCGCTAAATAAACTTCTGAATCCTTGTGCCCCATCCGCCCGATAAAGTTTCGGTTCGTTGTGCTTACGCATCTTTCTCCTTTTGCAAGAACGCCCATGTGCCCGCCCAAACATGCGCCGCAGGTGGGACCAGAAACAAAAGCACCTGCCTCGAGAAAAATTTTAATCAGCCCCTCTTCTATCGCCTGCTCGAACACCTTCTCACTCGCTGGCACTACAATCATCCGCACTTCGCGATTTACACTTTTACCCTTCAATATCTCTGCGGCAACCCGTAAATCCTCGATTCTCCCATTTGTGCAGGAACCTAAATACGCCTGGTCAAGAGAAACGTCCAATTCGCTTGCAGGCACGGTATTTTCAGGAGAGAATGGTTTTGCAACCGCTGGAACTATCTCCGATGCATCATACTCAAATACTTCCTCGTATTCGCTTTCCGTGTCGGCATAAACCGCTTTATATTCCCCTCTTACCCTATCGCGCAGGAAATCGAAGACCTTCTCATCCGGTGGGATGACCCCTGCCTTAGCACCTGCTTCCACCGCCATGTTCGATATTGTTATCCTATCCGAAAGGCTCAAATTTTCTATCGCAGTCCCGTAAAACTCCTGTGATTTGTATAGCGAACCCGAAACGCCTATGTCGCCAATGACATGCAAAATTATATCCTTCCCCATCACGTATCTATTCAACTCACCGTTAATCACAAACTTCTCTGTCTCTGGAACTTTAAACCACAATCTCCCGGTAGCCATTGCCGCTGCCGCCTCCGTCGAGCCTACACCAGTGGAAAAAGCACCTAAAGCACCATAAGAGCAGGTATGAGAATCCGCACCTATTATTAACCTTCCCGGCGCAGCAAATCCTTCTTCTATCATTACCTGATGGCATACCCCCCCTTTCCCTATTTCATAATAATTCTCAATCCCGTATCTCCGAGCATAGTCCCGCAATGCTTTCGCCTGTTCCGCAGAATCCACATCCTTGTTTGGAACATAATGGTCCTGTATCACCACCACCTTCTCCTTTTTCAGCTCTCCCGCAAGTCCAAGTTCAAGCTCCTCGAAGACTTCAAATGCCGGCACGCCCGTTACATCATTCACCATTATGTAGTCCACTTCGCATTCAACGATTTCTCCTGCTTTTCCACACAATATTTTTTCCGCTATCGTAGGCATTTTTACACTCCTATTTTGAATAAACGTTTTGCAGTTTGTATTTAATTATCTGTGTACAGTATCTTCTCCGTTAATCTGTTCAGAACCTCCATCGGTATCTCAACTTCGCTCTTAACTGCTCCATTCCTTGCAACCCATGAATTTAAAGCAGTGCAAATCGTTAATATCTTATTCTCATCAAGTGTTTTTTCGAGTATAGCCTCGATAACCGCCTCTAAATTGACGATCTTTATCTCATACATCGTTTCAATCACGTTAAGAAGTGCTTTTGCCCGATCTTTAGCTTGTTCTGGATTCATATAATTTTAGTAATTCGCATCAGGAACATAAACTTTTTTCTTTTAATGTCTTATAAATTTTGGAGGAAATGTTGAATGACCGCTGAAGAGGGGATACTGATAGTGATTGAGGGGTTAGACGGAGCAGGGTTATCAACGCAGGCAGCGCTTTTAGCAGGGTACCTTAGCGAGAAAAACAAAAAGGTTATTTTGACAAAGGAACCAACTTCTTCGCCTATTGGCAATCTGATCAAATCCGCACTTAATCGTAAACCGGAATTTTCATTATTAACATTACAGTTGCTTTTTGCGGCTGATAGAGCGGAGCATTTAGAAAAAGAGATTGAACCCGCTTTAAGAGCGAATAAAATCGTCATCGTAGACCGATATATCCTGTCATCTTTAGCTTTTGGTTCTGTGGATAACGACCTGGCGTTTTTGAAGCAGGTCAATTCAACATTTAGAAAGCCCGATCTGACTTTTATTATTGACACACCGCCAGGGGTTTGTTTAGAACGGATTATCAAAGCCAGGGATAACATCGAATTATTTGAGGTGGAGCAGAAGTTAGAAAAAGTCCGCGAGAATTATTTGGCGCTTAAAACTTACTTTAAAGATACATTTGTGATAGATGGCGATAGAAAAAAGGAGAAAGTTTCAAAAGATATACAGGATGCGGTAGAGAAAAAAACGGGGTAGATAAGGTTCATGAATTTGTAAATCCTTTTGAAGCCGTCCTTCTGATTTGTAACTTATCATAATCATAATACTGTTCTGGTCAAATATTTATGTAGGAGGAAGAGATATTACAGTAGATGAAAAATGGAGTATTTGCCATCTTCAGAAGGCATATTGAAAAAGGTTCTTGGATATGGATACCAGATACACCCTGAGGCTTTAAAAATTCTTGAGTCTCTGGACGATGAAAAAGCCCTTGAGGTTTTGGGCTCTTTCTCAGCGAGGTTCCCAGAAGCGATTGTCATCGAGATTAAACATGTTGAAGGGATTCTTGAGAAATCGCCATTCAAAAAAGCTGCGGAAACAGGGGAGTTTAGATTAAAACTCAGCGGAAAAGTAACGCAGATTTACGATGGGAGTGGTCTTATTCAGCGGTGTCCGAAGTGCAACCGATGGATAATAGATAACTTTTGCATGGTTCACAGCGATGTCGAAGGAATATGGGACTTAAGAATCAAAGCCCGATTTGACGATGGAAAAGAACGATACACACTGATTTTCAAAAAGGATATGACAGAGAAAAGTGCGGATATTACACTGGAAGAAGCGAAAAAGTTGGGGGAAGCGGCAACGCTTGAACGAATGCGGGAAACGTTAATCGGAAAGCATTTTGAAATAGGGGGCGTAAAGTTAAAAGGTGGAAATTTCCTTGTAAATGATATCAGGGAAGTATAAGATGGATAGTGTCAAGAAAATCCAGGCGAGCTTAAAAAAGCTTCACGGTAAAATAAAAAGCGCTAAGGAAATTTCTGAGGAAGATTTAAGGGTGGCATTTGTTAAGAGCGTTATTCTCGAAGAACTTGGTTACGAAGGCGAGTTAAAAGACGTAAGATTTGAGAAAGGGGTAAGAGGTAAAAGAAGCGACCTGCTTGCATTTGACGAATACATGAATGTTGTTTTTGTGGTCGAGTTTAAAAAGCCTGCGGAGTCCGATTTAGAACAAGATTTTGCTCAACTCTGGGAGCGGTATGTAAAACCGCTAAAAGCGAGATATGGGCTGCTTACTGACGGGCTGGAACTTCTGATATATGAGCGGATAAACTCCAACTGGGAAATAAAACTGCGAGTAAATCTTGGCGAGGTTACCTTATCTCAGTGCGAAGAAATACATGAGGGGCTAAAAAAGCCGAGAATAGAAAGAACGAGGATTGACGAAGTGCTCAGCTATTTCGAGAGATTTGATAAACCTGAGGAGAAAATAAATCTATCCTCGGAGATTGCGCAGCAGCATTTCTTTGATAGCTTCGAATTGAAAGAGGAGTCCACCTTTGTGAACTTGGTTCAAAAGACAATAGCTCTTTTTGATTTTGAATTAGAACGGTCTAAGTTTCTTAAAAGTGCGTACAAATTCTGGAAGATTTCATACGCAAAGAAGCCTGAGAAGGTTCCAGAAAACTGGAAGAAGATAATGGATGAAATTGGGCTTGAAGCGAACGAAGAGAATCTATTCAAATTTATGTTCTGTTTGGAAAGTGCTTATTCCTTGTTCACAAGATTGATTTTGGCGAAGGCTTGTGAGGATTACAAATTGCCATACATTGAGTTTTCAAAGTTCATTAAAACGGAAATTGAGCGGACATCTTACAGAGGCGATATCACTCTCCTAGCATGGGCAATAATCACAAAGCATTTGATTGAGAGCATGAAGCAGAAACTCGTGAAATCTGTTTTTGAGGGAGATATTTTCTACTGGTGGGAGGACAGCTACAAAGAATTGAAAACCGGTGCTGCTCTCTACAGCCCACGGTATGAAAAGCAAAAAGGTTACTTTGGCGAGGCTCTTGCTGAGATTATCTTAACGCTCTACAAGTTCGACTTCTCTGAGATCGTTGGTGACCCGCTTGGAACACTCTACCAGCGATATTTTGATAAGGAGACCAGAAAAGCACTTGGAGAATTTTATACGCCAAGAGAGGTGGTTGAGTATATACTCGATGCGGTTGGCTATGAAGGGCGGAGTGTTATTGAAAAACGGTTGTTAGACCCTGCCTGTGGCTCCGGGACTTTTCTGGTAGAAGCGCTGAGGAGATACCTGAAAGCTTCCGAGCAAATTGCAGAGGAAGACGGCTGGTCGAAGATTTTAAAAAAGCTCTGTAACGAATACTGCATCGCAGGCTTTGATATTCATCCTTTCGCTACTTTCATGGCTCAGATGCAGTTCATGCTCGTTCTGATTCCTGCGTATAAGAAAGCGATGGAGGAAGACCCAAGATTTGTTTTGAACCGCTTGCCTATTTTCAGAACGGATTCTTTGGTTGATGAAACGAAGAGAGAAGCAATGAAAGTAACTATTGAGACATTCGCGAGTGGTATCCAGTATATTTTAGTTGACACGGGCTTGCCGGTTGACGGCGGAAATCTAAAAATAAAAATGCCTTACGATAAAGACGTATTCGCAAGAACAGATTTGTTAAACGTTCAGGAATACTTTGCCGCTCTTCAAGCGGTTTTTGACACGGTAAAAGAGTCGGCATGGCAGGAAAAATATGAAGTTGATAAAGGGAAGCTGGAAAGAAATTTCAAGCAGTATCTTGAAGCTAAGGAGTGGAACGGGTTGGTTTCTTTCTTCACGCCTTATGCCGAGCACTTCTTACAGAAGTTCGAGGAACTCAAAGAGACTTTCGGCGATGGCAAGCTGATTAAATCCATCGAGGACATAATGCTTGCTGCAATTCTGAAGAATTACGTGAAGTATGATTTTGTGGTTGGGAATCCGCCGTATGTGAGAATATCCAGAATTACAGAAAAAGAAATTTACGAAGATACTTATGGAGAACTTGCGGTCGGACAGTATGATATAAGTTATCTTTTCGTTGGAAGAGGACTTGATTGGCTTAATAATAATAGAAAGTTGGGATATATAACCTCTAATAAGTTTTGCGTCTTAGATAGCGGAGTTGGATTAAGAGAGTATATCTTGAATAATGCTCAATTTGAGGAGTTCATTGATTTTTCCGGAATTCAAACTTTTGCTTCCTCTATACCTGCATCTGCCGTTATGATACTGAGAAGGGTTCACGTTCCAAGTAGAGAGCCGATCAAAGTAGATATCAAAACCCAGACTGATATACCACCTGAATTAGAAAACTCGCTTGAGAAAACACTCAGGTATTTGCTCAATAATCTGAACTTTTATATTGTTTCTCAATCCAGATTTCATAAGAACGAGGAGCACATTTTTGATTTCTCCTTACCAGATAAGCTGATGCCCTTATTGAAGAAAATAGAAAGAATATCTGAGAAATTAATTCCTTCAGTGGTATCTGATATAAGGCGAGGGCTTCGTCCAGATATGAGTAAATTTGAGGATCGGTTTTTCATTTCAGCAAACGAATATGAGGCACTCCCACAAAATGAAAAAACGCTTTATAAGAAGCATATTCGAGGAGAGAACATTATTGATAGGTATAAGATTCATTGGTCTGATGAATACGTTAAATTTGAACCAGAAAAAATGGCAGAAGGCAAGGACAAAGAGTTATACGAGGAAGCAAAAATAGTAATTAAAAGAATAGGGAGAAGATTAAGAACAAGTTATGATTGTGATAATTATTACTGTTACAAAACGGTTCATATAATTAGAAAGTCTGACTCAAAAGCAGACCTACTGTACCTGATTGCAATATTGAACTCAAGGCTGATGGACTTTTGTTTTATTACGAGATTCTACTTAAGCAGACTGGGAAGAGGTAGCTTTGAATTCAGAGAGCAATTCCTTAAACATCTTCCCATAAAACTTCCTCAAACCTCGGAAGAGCAAGCCTTCGCAGACGAAATAACGAAGAAAGTCGAGCGAATCTTAGAAAAAGTAAAGATCGAGCAGCAAATAGAGAACTTCCCGGACGAATACACTCAAGAATACCGAAGCAGAGGCGAAGAATTCGACTCTATAAACATCTCTTTCAATTCCAATCACAAAGCGATTGAGCCCGTAGTAGAGAGAAATGCTGATGGTAGAGGATACAACATTACAATAGGAAAAAAAGAAAAGCCTGTTTTTGTTGAATCGGAGGTAAAGGCAGATTATGTTGTTACTACACTGAAAGGAAAGCGTGCAAAGAAAGGCGAGAAGATGCTGCTTCTCATTCCAAAGAGCGATGCAATTGTAGAAGGGATTTTGAAAAAATTAGAAGAAGATGAAGCAAAGACAAAATCTCCTTCGGTTGCTGAACTCGAGGAGGAGATAAATGAGATCGTTTACAAGTTGTACGGGTTAAACGAGGAAGATGTAAAGGTGATTGAGGATTTCTTGAGGAGGTTTTAGCATAAAACAGCATTTTTAGAATTTATTCACTTTCATACTTTTAGATTTTTAAAATATGGTATCAGTTAAATCGGTAATAAGTATAGGATAAGTCACTATATCACTATTTTCCTCAAAACGTGTAATAAGATGATATAGGAACGACAATTCGATAAATCGTGTCCCATAAATATCCAGCTGGTGACTATTTTTATTACTCATATACTCAGCCCTATGATATTCTAATCCTGTTTTTGCTGAGGTAACTTTCTCAGTTATAGTTATCAACTCTGGAAGGCTTTTAAGTGTTGAAGAAATAATTTTGTCTAATTTCAGAAGAGCATTTAATGCTTCTTGTCTACTTTCTATGCTTCTGCGAAGTTCTACCATTATAGTCGCATGGTGAGCTTTGTTTAACCATTTTAAAGCGTTCTCCTTAATAAAATATCTCTCCCATTCTGAAACTCTCTTACCCACATCTTCATGAAAATGCTCAGGTAAAGATTTCCAAAACTTATTGGCTAAATTACTTTCTTGCTCTATATACTCTATTAACGAGCTTACAAGAGAATACCAATCACCAAGAGTGAAATCAGTCTTTCCTTTCGTAGCGTAATCATCTATTTTCTTTTTCAAATCTTCTGATACGTTTAACCTTCCTAAAAACTCTTTATATTTTTCTTTGGCTCTATTTAACTCTTGTTCTCTGTTGTAAGGAGAAATGTAGGGTATCGGTCTATCAAGAAGGAAAATATCCTTAGAGCTACCTCTCGATATTTGATCCTCATAATGAACTACAAGGGAAATCATGATGAATAACCATTCCTTTAGAAGTCTCTCAAGAAATGTTCTTCCCCCATCTAAAAGTCCTCGTATATTCTCTATTAATGGCAGATCATCCATTTCTTTATAACCTGCTCTAAACGGACTAAGGTTGGCGCTTAAAAACAATTCAATTACAAACCTAATATTGAGACTATCTGCTGAAGGAGTTTGGAGGCCATAACTTTCTAAAAGAAATCTTATTGCAGTTTCTTTCGGAAGAGCATGCCTATCCAATAAGGCAAACTTATGAAGTCCTCTTTTAGTACAGATGGCTTTGAAAGTTTCAAATTCGTTATCAAACATCTGCTCCAAATATTTTATAGTTCCAATTTTCAGAATGTCGGTCAATAATCTCCTAAAGTCTTCTTCTGAATTTTTAGATTCCATAGATATTATATCGCTTGCTAACTCAAATGCGGGTCTTGCAAGCCAACTTTTTGGTCTTTTTATTATCCCATCTTTGGTTATCTTTAAATCTTCAATTTCCGACAGTTCTGGATTAATAACCAACTTACCTTCAGCTATTAACTTGTTAAGTAAATGTATAATCTCATCATCTTTAAAGAACATCCCTGTGTATTGGACTAATTGGTAAAACCAAATTGGTATCCTATTTTCTTTTAATTGATCTTTGAACTCCCGCACTAATTCGAGAGAATTTTTTCCCCATTCCGCAGGATATTCGAATCCAACTGAAGTTAAATAATCATTATATGGAGGATGATTTGATCTAATATTAGTAATTTTTGTATTCAACTCCTTCTGTATGTCTGAAAATACTTTAAAAGCATCTGTTCTATCCAAATCAACAATATATTCCTCGGCTGGAGTTGTACCAACCAAGATCGCCAATATTGGTTCATACATTCCAAATATTTCTTTTTCTCGATGATATAAAGAGAATAAAAACCCAAATGGTCCAATAGTAAGATGCTTATAATGAATGACAGGTCGATAGGAATAGTTTCCCGATGATATAAGTTCTATCCACTTATTAGCAAGATCATCTTGGTTAAACTGTGTGATTATCTTTGTTGCATATCCTCTCAATTCAGATTTTTTTCTTATTTTTATCCTTTCGTCAAACAAAAAATTATAGATGGGTGAGAAAGTTTTTGTCCACGTAGTTTCCCAAAAAATATCAGTTAGTACTTTGTAAAAGGAATAAAGGTGTGCGCTCTCTACAGGGGATTCTATTTTTAATACGTCTCTGTAAAAATCAAAGGAATTTTCTCTTAAAATCTCGATAATTTTATCATAGCTTGCATTTTTTTGGATTTTTATGTTTAAATCGCTCTCTATAATAGAGATTAAATTGTTCTTATTCCCAAATTTAAGTTGAATGTATTGTAAGAGGGAGTTTTCTACGAATCTTAAGAATTTTTCTTTTTCCTCAAATATGTTGGAATCTACGTCCATAATTATAAATTAATCATCAAGATAAAATAATTTAAAGAGGATTTTGATTTACTGCTCGTATCGTTCCATTCTCTATATACTTTTGGGGTATATTTCAATGTTTTCGGGGGTTTTTCAAAATCCTCTAAACGTTTTTCATTTCTAAGTTCCTAAATCGTATATGACGTTTTGCGTGTTTTTGGAATGCCGAAGGCATTTGGGTTAAAGCGAACCGCAAACACGCTGTTAGCCGAGGTATGGTTGCTATAAATCTAACTTCAAGCAATACCATCCGTTCTTCTCTGTCCAATTGAAAGAAACATCCACTATGATAGTCGCAATATAAATAAATACCTACTTTGAGAGATTAGCGTGTGCTCCTTTTCCTTAACACCAGAATTTTAAAAACCTCCTTATTCAATATTTAAAAATGCTGTTAAGCTATTACTACATACCTGAATACGATGAAAGAGAAAAAGATAGAAGCGGTTTTATTCGACCTTGACGGTGTACTAATAAACTCATTCGAAAGCTGGTATCAAGCGTTTAATGCTATGTTAAGGTCGTATAAGAAAGAAGAAATGAGCAGAGAAGAGTTTAATGCGAAATGCTGGGGTCCTGACCTGAAGCATAACCTGAATGCGTTAAATCTGGATGAAGAAGCAGGAAAGTATTGCGTAAATGAGCAACTGAACTTGATAGGGGTTATAGAGCTGTTCCCCGGTGCAAAAGAGGTTTTGAGCAGTATAAGAGAAGATTATAAGCTTAAGGTAGGACTGGTCACGAATACACCAAAAAAGAACGTTTATAAGATATTAGAGCATTTTCGTCTGTTTAACCATTTTGACGTGATTGTTACCGGTGATGACGTAAAAAGAGGTAAGCCAGATGCTGAGATGGTGATAGAAGCATGCGAGAAGCTAAAAGTGAAGCCGGAGAATGTAATACTCGTGGGTGATACCGAAAGCGATTTCATGGCTGGCAAATCCGCTGGTTGTTCTGTGATGGGTGTAGGAGCGAAATCTGCGGGTGATGCACAGAGCATAGAGAATCTTTATGAACTGTTATCGGTTTTGGATACCGGGTGAAAAGGCGTGTTATATGATATAATATATCACGAAGCATTTCAACCAATTTTCTCAATTCTTCTTTACTCTCTCAATTCGATAATATTCAATCCTTCTACTTTAAAAGTTTATAATGCACTTCAGAAACGATTATCGAGTTGAGTAAAATCTTGCATGATTTATCCATCAAATCCCTCAATTTCTTCTTTGCAATAACATGCTCTGGATATTCCTCGATATTAGCAAATATAAACACGTTAGAATCCACAAATACACTCATTTCGTCCACATCTCTTCCTCGAGCTTTTTTAAATCTAGGGTCATCCTTTCTTGATCTACATGTGCTGGGTTTTCGATAAGCTCTATAAGTGAATCTTTATGCTTTATCTTCTCCAGAATTATTTTTTCTCCTGTTTCAGCTCGTAACAAAAAACGATCCGTAGGTTTTATGTTAAAGCTATCGCTAACTTGCTTTAATGGTATTTTGTATTCCTTATCTACTTCTACAATTGGCATTCTTCTCTTCCCTTCTTTTCTCATTCCAAAACTCCAACCATTCCATCCCGTAATTAAAATGCCGGGCACCCATTGAGGCATATTTCTCTCTCCTCCTAAATTACCTATTTGATTTGTTTTATATTTCTATATGACCTTCCTCTATTAAAAAGCATAAGTTTTGAATACAATCTTCCTAAGAAAGCACCGAAGAGCGAAGGAAAGACGAAAAAACATCTGAAAAATGTATAAACATGCAAAGAATAATGAAAACCACCGAAGAACTGTACCGCATACAGGAAGAAATCGCATCGAAGGCGGTAATAGAAGATAAACTAAGCCTGGAAGAACTAAAATTAGTGGCAGGTGCAGACCAGGCTTTCTTCTACGAACCAAAAAACGATACCGAAGAGAAAGATAGGCAAGAGAAAATAATATCTGCGGTTGTAGTTCTCGAATATCCTTCCATGAAGTTTATTGATTATTCTTATTCTGTGATGCTCGTGGATTTTCCTTACATCCCCGGTCTTCTTTCGTTCAGAGAAGCACCAGCCATAATAAACGCTTTTCACGCGCTGAAAACCAAGCCTGACCTGCTAATAATAGATGGATGTGGAATAAACCACCCGAGGTTCGCAGGTTTAGCCACGCATGTAGGTGTTATCTTAAACGTTGCAACGATAGGCGTGGCAAAGAACCTCCTGTGCGGCAATGGCGAAGTGCCATGCGAAGAAGGAGAATCGTGTATGATAAAATACAGTAATAGAGAAATCGGCTATTACTTTAAGAGTAAAAAGGGCAGTAATCCCTTAATCGTAGCACCGGGGCATAAAATATCGCTGGAAACCTCACTGAAGCTGATAAAAAATTGCACCCACAAGCACAAACTACCGGAACCCACACGAATTGCTCATCTATACGCGAATAAGATAAAGAAGCTACATTATTATTAACAGGTATTGCGGCTTTTTTAGAGGCTTTTATTTCTCCTATAGTAATTTCCAATCTACTATAACCACTATAATTCCTGTGATTAATGCCGATGCCACTTTTTGGATATGAAGCATTTTTGAACTCAGAACTATCCCCTGCGAGCCAGATAAAACCATTGTGTTATGTGGAATAGCTATTGAGCCGATGATTAATAAATACAGAGCAAAGAAGTCGCAAAGTATAACCAAACCCTTTCTCGATAGTTCTGGGCTTTCAATACCTGACAGGGCAGTTCGAAAGGCGATTATCAGGATTACTATTACCATTACCATTACAATACAAACGTAATTAGGATTCTTTTGCCCTAAGAAGTTGTAAAGCGGATTTAAATCTGTAAACCCTCCATATAACACAGAAGCTATCATTGTGGAAATCGAATCGTAACTCAAAATGACAACGGCAAGAGAGTAAGCAATTTTTCGAATCTTCATTTTTTCATCATTATTCTAATTTTAGACTTGAATTCCAGACTTTAAAAATTCCTCGGTGATGGGATTGAACAGCTAAACAACATAGAAAAAATCGAAACGCAGGAAGACAAAACTTTTGACTGTTTACTTATCTATCCCCTCTCATTCTCCCGAAGTCGCATATATTTCATAAGGCATTATCTTCTTATTCACCTTCTTCTTTCCCTTCAACTTGCTTACGAGGTCGGCGGCTTTCTCCTTCTTCTCCCTCTTCTTCAACCGCTCCATTATGCCCGCCATCTCTTTCTCCTTCTCCTCACCGCCGTATTCTATCCCCTCCTCCTCTATCGCTTCATCTTCCTCTCCTATCCCCTCTTCTTCCTCCATTTCACCTTCAAACACTTCCACTTTAACTCAACCCCCCTTTTAAATTCACAAGAACCTTTACTAAAAATTTATTATTGTTCTTTGATAAAACTTTCTTTTTAAGAAAGTTTTCCCTTTTCTTTTGGTAAAGCTTTTCTTTCTAAGAAAAGGTTTTTATTAAAAAATTACCTTCTCAGGATATAAACTTTTCGCTGCTGATAAAATTTCCTCTATTTCTATTCCCTCCATCATTTCCCCACCTATCTCTTCCCTATTCAACATAAACGGCTCATCCAGTATTATTTTCGCTTCGTCGAGCACCATCGTTGACCAGCTAACACTCCTTACATGCGAACCATATCTCTTCAACATCTCCGCCTTAAAAAACTCCCGCGTTTGCTCAGGTGCATTACTCAATGCGTATCTTATTCTATCCGATAGAGAAGACCAATCTACCCACGGCAATTTTCGCTTTGCGAATGCCAACGAATCCTTTGGATTGAAAAGACAGTCACTTTTTATACTTTCCGTTTCGCCAGCAACGTAATACAGCACGCTTTCATCCAGCAATGCATATTGGTTACATATACTTATTCCTTCAGAAGCGCTTTTTGGCTCATAATTCACGAGCAATGCTAATTTCGTTACCCATTCAATACCATCCACATATTTTTCCAAGTTCCGGGCTTCTAAGTCCTCTATTACCTCCTTTAAACCTTTTAACCCTATTTCAGCCCAGTTTACTTCTCCTATTCCCGCTTCTTTTCCCAGCTCACCCTGCATCCTCTCTATCGCATCGAGATAAAACTGTAAAATGGATACCGCATCTGTTGTCTCACCGTTCTTCAACTTTATCTTCCACTCGCATTCCTGCGTATCCCATGATATTTTCTTGAACGCCCTCACCGGGTCGTCTATCTCCGGTGCATTATCCAAAAACCCCAACTCAAAGGCACAAATTACCAGCGCTTGCACGATATCACGTAAGAAAATTGCGTATTCAGAACGAAGCGCTTCGTAATGAATATCGTGCAGTCGCCAATATTGATGCGCAGCATGAGGCTGGTCTCTCGTGTTCAAGATGCCTCTCCCCGAAGTAGTGGAAAGCGAAGACTTATGAGCAACAAACATCGCCCGCGGCGAAATAACGAACTTCACACCCTTTTTACCGTAGGTGTCTCCTGAAACAACGTCTCCTGACCCTGTGAACAATATTCTTGTGATAACCCATGGTATCAGCGCTTTTTCTACACGACTCCAATCCTTACACGCTTCCCTTTTTGTTATTATATTACCATGCGTAGCGTATGTATTGGTCTTTATATTTCTCCCTTTTCCCTTCCCTTTCCACGTACCACTTTCAGCAGGACTGAAGAAATTGGCGACGTTATTCTTATGGATAACCACTTTTTTCTTTAAAGCCAGACTCGCCTCCCTTGACCCTTCAAAGGCATATATCTCTGATGCTTTATCGTATGCCACTGCGTCAAAAGGATTATTGTAAGAAGGAGTCGCTATTTCAAGATGCCCCATATCGTTATAAATCCGACAGCCGTTATCGCCGTATGAAGACGCTATTTTCGATTCGTGCGCTTCTTGCGATACTTCCATAATGATGTCCCAGTTCACATCCCTTGAAAATTTTCTCTTTTTTAAACCTTGAATCGCGGCATTAACGAGCAATGAGGGATTTAAACTTGCTTTCGCACTCACTGGATATTCCTGCTCTATTCCTCTTATCTTATTTTCTGTTCCTACCACATACACTTGCTTCTCTCCTTCATTATTCCTTATCCGGTTCTCAGATCAATGCAAAATGCCGAGAAAGATTTATTCTGACTTTTGCACCTTGTAATTTCAATTTTTCATTGATAGGCGTGCTACCAGCATGTCTATTCTACTCTTCCCTCACCTTCTTCCCTGCTTATCTCCTCTATCTTCCTTTCTATTGACTCCTCATCCCATCCATCCAGTTCATCAAATCTGTAAGTTTTGTTATTAGAATACAACAAATAGTCTAAGTAGGGGTTTCTGACGATTCTATTTCTTATTTCCCTGCTTATCTCTTCCTCCCATCCCCTTATGTCCTCCTCTTCTGCGAGCAAACGCACGAGAACCTGTCTTGTTCCTTCTCCTCTTCTTCGCTCCCGGAAAAACACCACTACCGCGCTTGGCATCCTCGCCAGTTCCGGATACCGCTCAAACAGCCTCGCATATTCCTCACTACTCGGTCTGCTCACATCTATCTTCACATTCGGCTCCTTGTTTATCGTTATCTTATTCCAGCTCAGTGCCGCATTCTCGAATACAGACGCAAGTCTTACCCTTAACTCCGCTCTTGAATTCTTCGGTGGAAATAGCAGCGCTTCTCCTATCTCTTCCTCCGTCAATATTCGCTCCACCCCTATCTTATCCGTCACGCACTCGTATAAGTCATAATCACAGAGATTGGTGAAATCAAAAGATGCCGCTATCTCTTTCTCCACCCTCTCATCCATCAAATACATGCCCCTGTAATCAAACTTCCCCTTTGGTATATAATCATATTCAAAATCTTCTATCTCGTTCTTTATCACCCATAACTTCATCGCCCATTCTATACGACGAAAAACGTATGGGTCTTCAAGCAAGCCCTGATCGAACTTGGCACAAATCCTCTTAAAAGTATCCAGCGCGTATTCGTCCCAGTAAGACACTTCCCGCTCCTCAAACAGCTCCTCTATCGCATCAAGATAATATCTCATCACATAATCAATGGCTGATTCCGTCCTCCCATTCATTAACTTTATTCTCCAATCCCCTTCCGTGTTCTCTGAAATATCTTTAAATGTCTGAAGTGGATTCCAGATTTCCTCCACATGCGTGATTTTCCCTGATTCTATCGCATCTATTACATACGACGTAATGGCGTTGTTGAGCAGCCTTGTGACCTCAGAACGAACTCCTTCGCCTGATGTAACATGCACACGATATTTATCCTTTGTGCTCAATGGCTCGTCGCGCGTGGATAAAATCGGCCATTGCGAAGGCGATTCCGTGAGAACCCTCCTTGAAACCATCGCTTTTGGCGAAAGCACATATTTTATTCCTTCTTTATCCGCTACATAGCCACCGGCACCAAAAAATATCTTACGAAGCACCAAAAAAGGGACGAGCAAATTCTCTTTACCTACAAAATTCCTCCTCTCCACCATATATGATTCGTGCGTGCCCCGGCTATACCTCTTGTCTATCTCCACGTTTGCTTTCCAGCATTGGATATATGCAGCAATATTCCCTCTTTTCCTCAGCTTCTCCCTGTATCTTTCGTTTGCTTTCTCCACGCCTATCTGCATATACAACTCCGCCGCTTTGTCATATTTTAGCACCTCGAATGCGTTTCTGCATTCAGGCGTGGCTATCTCTAAGTGCCCACCCGTGCAGATGTAAATGCGTGAGCCGTTTCTCAAAAAGCCATCGTTCCTCCTCCGCATCTTCGAGCATATCGCATTCGATTCGTCAAAAAAATTATAATTCTCAAGTGCGTGAATCACTTCGTCCACATGATAAAATCTCGCATACCTGTACAAACCGGGCGATTCTGAACTTATGCCCACCCTGAATTCATGCTCTATACCCTGCCATCTGTTCAAATCCACCCTTTCCATTTTTCTTATCTTTAATTAGAAATGCATTCCTGTTTCTTCCTCTGGCATCTCTTCATACCCTGAAACCAGTATTTCCTCCGCTCTTCGCTGCACGAACTTATCAAAACCCTCTTTCAAGTGCCTCATGTTCACACCTATCTCCTCTACGTGCTTATATCTCTTACGCAAATCCTCTGCCTTACTTCCTGCATCTAATATCTCTGCAATTCCTTCCTTATCCCACATTTCCCTCAGCTCTTCGTTGCTGATAGCCCCTTTCTTCAACATAAGCATTGTTCTCTCCTCTAACGCCTTATCCCTCGCATAACCGAATATTTGCGCAATGAACCGCCCGGTTATCGTCTCCTCTCGCTTTATCTTCCCTATTTCTGTCTCAACATAAGTATCACTATACATGTAACTGGCAATCTCTTTCACCAAGTACGTCCTCGCTTCTTCTTCTCCTCCTTTCTCCTTTATCAGGTAGTGGTCAATGGGAACTTTTTCTGCATAAATGCTCGTAATAGAATGCACAGCTTCTCTATCAGGCTTTGGAACCTCTATTATCTTGTCAAATCTCGACCTGAATGCGGAATCTATAAGATGCAGCCTGTTTGTTGCACCTATCACGGTGAGGTGTGGATGCAGGGCGTGGAAACCATCTAAGATGTCCAGTAGTTGCCCAGTAACTCTTTCAGGCGCACCTGACGACCCGGTGTACATGCCTCTCTCCTGCGCTAATGCATCTATCTCGTCAAAGAAAATTACACCATAGTCGTTCTCACCTTCCTCTAATCTATCGTTCGCAGCCTTGAACACCATCCGCACGTTCTTCTCTGACTCGCCAAGCCACATGCTGAAAAGCTCTCCTGCACCTACCTTTATGAATTCACAGTTAGGTAATGCGGATGCTAATGCCTTTCCACACATCGTTTTCCCACATCCCGGAGGACCATACATCAGTATTCTCCGTGAACTCTCTCCATATTTCGAGTAATCATCAGGATTTACCATCGGAAGAATAATGCTCTTTATCAATTCCTGCTTTACCTCCTTCAAGCCGCCAACATCATTAAAGCTCACTCCGGGGCTCTTCGTCACTTCATAGCGAGAGTATTCCTTTGCCTTGTAACTCCTCTTTATATCAAACGTGCCAGGAAGAAGACCTACCTTCATCCCCTCTCTTATCATTTCCTTCTCTTCTTCTCTCAGCCTTTTATATATCCTACCACGTCCCCTGCCAGTGGATATTTCAACTACCCAACCCTCTTTATCGTCTTCCTTTCTCAGCTCATCTACCTCTCCAACCTCTAAATCCACTATCCGGTCATACACCTTCGTGATGCCTATGGTAAACCCACTTGGGTTATTCCTATCAGGGATGCGACCGATGAAAACATATTTCCCTTCTTGTAACTCCTCTACTTCTTCACCAGTAAGCGTCCCGTAGGGCAAAGCTTTTAATGCTCCATTCAAATTCACAACAGCACCGTCTTCAAGTTTCTCAACCACGAATCCGCAATCCAATGGCGGTGACCTCGATTTTGAAACAAGCTTCTCCAAATCCTCTTTATACGCTTCCGTCTCTTCGTATTTCCTTCTTAATCTCCGATACTCGCTCTCTAACCGCTCATACTCGTATCTTGGAATATAGTCCTCCCTTTCTTCCATACTTATCCTTATCCCCTTTTAAAATATAAGAATTGATTTTATAAAAATGCGATGCCTCACACTTATTTTTATATAATTATATTTGTAATATATAGGAATATAAAGAGGAGAGAAGATGAAAGAGGAGAAAAGAAAAATACAGCTCACCGGTGGTTCTACTTTTACCATCTCGCTTCCTATAAAATGGGCAAGAGATGCGGGTGTGAAGCAAGGAGATGAGCTCTCTTTAATTCAACGTAGTGATAACTCTCTCGTCATAACAGCATTGAAGGAGAAAACAGAGCTGATAAAATGTGCTGAACTCGTTATATCGGAAAAAGAAAGCTTTGAGGGCAACTTCAGGTATCTTATCGCTCATTACCTCGTTGGCTATGATGTCGTAAAGCTTTTATCCCCTGACGGCTTTGGAGCTGAGGAAAGAAAGAGGATAAAGGAAGAAGTGAGAAAGAGGCTGATAGGCATGGAGGTTGTTGGTGAATCGTCAAGGGAAATAGTGCTCAAAAGTTTCTTGAAATACGAGGACTTCACGCTACAAGATGCCATACAGAGTATGTCCAAGATAATATTGTCAATGCAAGAAGATGCGATTTCTTCGCTTGATAAAAGCGACCCGAACCTTGCGGAAGATGTTATAGAGCGGGATAACGAGATAGATAGATTTTATTTGCTAATCGTTCGGCAGCTTAAGGCGGCGATGAGCGACCCAGAGCTTGCGAATAAAATAGGCTTGGGCAGACAGCGCGATAGCCTGGGATACAGGATAATAGTGAAGAGCATGGAGAGGATAGGCGACCATGTAGAGAACATCGCGAAGAATTCTATGACGATGACCTTACCGGAAGGGATTAAAATCTTTGATAGCATAAAAGAGGTCGGTATTTCTGCTAAAAACCTGTTCATTAAGACGCTGGCTTCTTTATCAGATACGGATATAGAAAAGGCGAACGAAGCGATACGGGATGCAAATATGCTGACTGACGAGGTTGAGGAAATAAATGAGCAAATTTTGGCAGAAGAATGGAGTGTTACGGACAAAATACATGCTCTTTCTATATTGGTGAGTCTGGGAAGAATAGCGAAGTATTGCGAGGATATAGCAGAGGTAACGATAAACATGGGCGTATGGGTAGCAGGTGAATTGGAGTTTTAAGAAATGTTGGAGAAGTTAAGCAGTTCGTTGAAGGAAACGATCCGGAAGATAGCGATGGCGAAGCGGATAGACAAGCATACGGTTGATGAACTCGTGCGAGACATACAGCGGGCATTGATACAGGCGGATGTTAAGATTGCACTGGTAAAGGAGATTTCGAGTCGAATAAGAGAGCGTGCATTGAAGGAGAAATTGGTGTTAAATCCGAGAGAGCATGTGATTAAGGTGGTATATGAGGAGTTGATAAACATCATAGGCAAGGGAGTGGAGGTTCCTTTATCGCCACAGAAAATAATGATGGTGGGCTTGCATGGCTCCGGAAAAACATCTTCGTGTGCGAAACTTGCGAGGTATTTTCAAAAGAAGGGTTTGAAGCCTGCGGTTATCTGTGCTGACGTTTATAGACCGGCTGCATCCGACCAGCTAAGGCAATTGTGTGATAAAATAGGCGTTCCCTTTTATGATGGTGCGAATCTACCAGACGGGAAAGACGTGATGGGCATAGTAAAGGCAGGCGTAAAAGAATTTGAGAAGTATGACGTTAAGATAATAGACACCGCAGGGAGGCATGCGCTGGAGGAAGACATGATAAAGGAGATAAGGGAGATAGAAAAGACGATAAAGCCAGAGCAACGGGTTCTTATTCTGGATGCGAGCATAGGGCAGCAGGCATCAGTGCAGTCGAAGGCTTTTGACGGTGCAATTGGAATTACCGGCATTATTATAACCAAGATGGATGGAACTGCGAAAGGAGGCGGGGCGCTTTCTGCGGTGTCTGAGACGAATTCAGGAGTTGCATTTATAGGCACGGGAGAAAAGGTAGATGATTTTGAGAAATTTGAATCGGATGGGTTCATCTCTCGCCTGCTGGGGATGGGCGACATAAAGTCATTGATAGAGATGGCGGAGGAGAGTCTTGAGCCCGTGGACGTGGACCTTGACCTCTTAAAAGGAAAATTCACGTTAAAGGATTTGTATAAGCAGTTAGAAGCGGTGAAGAAAATGGGACCTTTTAAAAAAGTAATGCAAATGCTGCCTTTAGGTGGGCTTGGCATTGATTTCGATGACCAGATGTACCAAATTACGGAGGATAAATTGAAACGATACAGGGTGATGATGGATTCGATGACGGAGGAAGAGCTGAACGAGCCGAAGATAATAGGGGGGTCGAGGTTAAAAAGAATAGCGAGGGGTTCGGGCACGACTACTGCGGAGGTAAGCGAGCTGATAAAATATCACAAGCTGATGCAAAAGATGATGAAAAGTTTAAGCACAGGGCGAGGTAAAATACCGATGATGAAAGGGATGCCGATGGATAAAATGATGAAGAAGATGAAGTAATAAGGGGCCAGACCCCCTTATCAACCCTCCCAACCACCAAAAGTTTTGGATTAAACCTTTTTCTAAAAGGTTTGACTTATCAACCCTCGCTACCAAAAAGTTCTAAAGAAAAGTTAAAGTTAATTCTGTTGACCTTGTCTTTTATATCTTCATGTCGCTAATAAGTTGTTTCTGAAGAAGTTCACTTGCGAGATGATTAGCTGGAACACCCTTTTTTCGCGCTTTTTCTTGAAGCACCTTCGCAATATTATTGTCTAATTCTACCAAGTAGTGTCTCTTTTGAAGATCAACCTTTACTTCCACCTCTTCAAGTACATCTTTGTACTCGGTACTGTCATGTGTATCCCAGAACTCGGCGGCTTCCTCATACGTTTTGAATTCTTCAGGCATCTGCTCAACTTTTCTTTTTTTGTGCATTGTAATATCTCCGTTCTTGTATTGTCATATCTCTTGCTGAGATAATGACTCCAACCATATTTAATTTATAGATAAAAACTATAAAAAGATATCGGCCAGCCGATGTTTTACCGTATGCAACATAAATATCTTCTCCTTTAACTCTACCCCGACGTGATCTACGGAAGAGTGCCCCTGAAAGCAAAGCTTCTTCTACTTCCTCCACTGTGACATTGTGTTTCTTTTCTATCTTAGAAATAAACTTCCTAATCCAAATAATCTCTTTCAGCCACAAGACATTCTCCCCCTCCCAACGCATTATCCCCCAGCTTTTCCACAAAAGTGGTCATCGTGCTTAGGCTTAGAAGCAAAGCAAAGCCCTGTCACCGGTTACAACACCTTCACATCTCCAACCTTTATCGTTTTCTCCTTCTCCACGACTTCACCCACGATTTTACCTCCTGTTATCCGGATTGCTTCATGCTCCTCGCTCTCTGGAATTACAACAGCAAATCCCATACCCATATTGAACGTCTTATACATCTCTTCATCACTGACATTACCTTTCTCTTGAAGGAACTTGAATATGTCATTCGGCTCCATTGAATCATATATATCAAAACCGAGGTCGGTGATTCTTCCCATTTTTAAGAAGCCACTGCCGGTTATATGCGTGAGTCCATGCACTTCGCACCGGTTCAAGAGCTCTAAAACCTCTGTATAGATCCTCGTTGGCGTGAGTAACTCCTCACCTATGCTTCTCTCTGGATTATACACGAACGGCTCGTTATATGAGTACCCTGCTTCTTCTATTACTTTCCTCGCAAGTGTAAGCCCATTGCTGTGTATTCCCGAACTTCTCATGCCCAGAACCAGGTCGCCTACTTCTATCTTCTCGCCTCTTATCACTTTATCTTTTCTCACATAGCCAACACAAGTTCCAGAAAGGTCTAAATCGTTTACCACTTCAGGTAGTATCGCCGTTTCACCGCCCACGATATAAATATCAGCGATTTCCGCTCCTTCTTCCAATCCCTTGCCTACTTCCGATGCAATCCTTTCATCCGGCTTTTCCATCGCGAGATAATCAACAAAAGCAATAGGCGTTGCTCCTACGCAGTAAACATCGTTTACATTCATTGCAATGCAGTCTATACCCAGAGTATCCCATTTGTTCAGCTTTGCGGCAATCAGTACTTTCGAGCCAACGCCATCAGTGGAAATAGCAAGGAGATGGTGCGCATCAAAAGGAACTTCCAAAAGACCAGAAAAACCTTTTAAATCCTTTTGCCTCGTTAGCTCTGCTGATAGCGCTTGGACAACACCCTGTTCCTTTTTTATATCCACGCCCGCCTTTGCGTATGTCCAGTGCATAGAAAGAAAAATTAGTTAGAGTAAGTTAAAGTTTATAGAAACAGAGAAGCGAGGTAAATGGATAAGATGGCTTGCAAAGGTCTATCTGCAAGATGCGGATAAAACATTGAATGAGGAGTTGATTGAGAAAGGTCTGGCTACAATTGCGAAGTGAAAAATGCGAAGATACGCTCGACGTTTTTCAGCGCTTCGGCAAACGCACTTTCTCTGCTATCTCCAATCCCTATTCCCGTGGCTATGGGCTCCCCTGGCTTTATAATTCTGCCTTTTTCCGGAATATCAACTATACCACATATATCAAGATTTCCTACCACCACCCCTCCTTGCTTTGCAAACACAATCGCTTTTGCGGCATATTTTTTTGCCATTGCTCTTTCTACGAGTAAATCCCCTCTTACCGCTTTTACATGCGCATCTACTAAATTCAAACCAGTAGAAAGCTCAACAGTGTCCAGAGTTCCTTGAAAGCGTGGATTCACTTCTATTACGAAGGGTCCATCATCGGTAATAACAAAATCAACGCCGTTAGAACCTGTCAATCCTAATTCCATCGCTATTTCTTCTGCTATTTCACACACTTGCTCTGAAAATTTTGTTACGAAAGGTGAGACGTTCCCGCAATAAACGAAGGGTCCGGGAGCGTAAAGAGAATCCAAGCCTATCAACTGCTCATTCAGACATACCGAAACAGCCTCTCGCTTAGACGAAATGAGCGATACAGAGGCATGCTTTCCTTTTATATATTCCTGATATAAGAATTCCGGCAGTTGTTTAGCGCATCGAATCAGCTCCTTTTCTGTATTGCAAAAGAAATTAGCGGTTCCTCCACCACCGTAAGCCGGCTTTACTACCGCGGGATAGTGCAAGTGCTTCGCTTTTTCTTCTCCTTCTGCTATTTCTCTGCCGGTACAGGTAAGAGGATGAGCGATGCCAAAATCGTCTAATCGTGATGCCAACCACGCTTTATTCGATACTTCTTTCGTCTTCTCCGGTGCGTTACCCAATATCTTTCTCCTATCCTCAGCATTTAAGAACCCAAAATCCGCGCTCTCAAATCCCGAGCCTATGATTATGCCATCCATCTTATTTATCTCTTCTTCAAGGAGTCTGACATCGGCTTGAAACTGAAGTGGATTCAAAGGAAAATATTTTTTGGCACACCTCCTCGTATCAACGTCGCCAAAGGCGTCTGCGGCATACATTTCATAGCCCGCTCTGCTCCCGGAACATACGATATGCCTGACGGAGTATCCTACTGCCAATATCTTTTCTGTCTCATGCATTCCTTGCTTAACCATTCCTTTTGATTAAAGGAATTATAAAGAGTGTAAAAACCAAAAGCTATTTAGAAGGACATAAAAATTATATCTTCATAGCAGGTAAAATATACTGTTCAATAGACGGAGATAGAGACATGCCGCATTTCAGAAGTGAATCGCAAAAAGCAAATTTTGCAAGACTGGAAGAAGAGATATTAGAGCGATGGGCTAGAGATAGAGAAAAGATATTTGAGCGTAGCGTAGAGCAGAGGGGGGGCTGTGAGAAGTTCGTCTTTGTCGAAGGTCCTCCAACTGCAAATGGACTCCCGCATCCGGGGCATATTCTTACAAGGGTTGTGAAAGACCTCGTGCTTAGATACAAAACGATGCGGGGCTTCTACGTGAAAAGAAAAGCAGGCTGGGACACGCATGGTCTGCCGGTGGAGATAGAAGTGGAGAAGGAGCTGGGGATAAATACCAAGGGGGAGATAGAGAAATTCGGGATAGAGAAATTCAACCGAAGATGCAAGGATTCGGTTTTCAGATATGAAAAAGAATGGGTAAATGCCACGAAACGTGTGGGATTCTGGATAGATATGGATTCCCCTTACATAACTTTTGATAACGAATATATAGAATCGGTCTGGTGGTCGTTAAAGGAGATATGGAAAAAGGGCTTGCTTTATAAAGGGCATAAAGTCGTGCCTTACTGTCCGAGGTGTGAGACCACGCTGAGCAGCCATGAAGTAGCACAGGGCTATGAAGACGTGGAAGACCCCTCTGTATATGTAAAGTTCAAATTAAAGCAAGAAAAGGAGTCTGAACCGCTATACCTGTTAGCATGGACAACCACTCCCTGGACGTTGTTGGGGAATATCGCACTTGCCGTTCATCCGTTACACGCGTATGTAAAAGCAAGAGTGAAAGTAAAAGACGGAACAAAAGAAGAGAATATAATCCTTGCAGAAGCTCGATTAGATGTTTTAGATGACGAATACGAGATATTGGAACGATTTAAGGGTAAAACCCTGGAAAGTATGAAATATGAACGGCTTTTCGAGTATGCGAAGATAGAAGGCGGCGAATCGCATAAAGTAATCACCGCAGATTTCGTCACCCTTGAAGAAGGCACGGGTGTCGTCCATATAGCACCTGCGTTTGGTGAGGTGGATTATGAGGTATGCAGGGAGAAAAAGCTGGGGTTTTCACAGCCAGTGAATAGTGAAGGTCATTTTACGAATGATGTTCCGCCATTGGAAGGAATTTTCGTGAAGGACGCAGATAAGCTCGTAATAGAAACGATGGAACAACGTGGTGTCTTATATAAAGAAAGCAGGCATTTGCACTCGTATCCTTTCTGCTGGCGCTGTGATTCGCCTCTTTTGTATTACGCACGCGAATCGTGGTTTATCGCAATGAAATCGCTACGTGATAATCTGCTTGCAACAAACGAAAAGATAAACTGGTATCCGGCGCATTTGAAATACGGGCGATTTGGTAACTTCTTAGAGAATATTGAGGATTGGGCGCTCAGCCGGGAGCGATTCTGGGGCACTCCATTGAATATATGGATATGCACTGGCTGTGGGAAGGATTATTGTGTTGGAAGCATAAAGGAACTGAAGGAAAGGGCAGAGAGTTCTGTTTCCAGCGACCTTGACCTGCACAGACCTTATATTGACGAAGTGGTGCTGAAGTGTGAAGATTGTGGCGGAGAAATGAGAAGGGTGAAAGATGTGATAGATTGCTGGTATGATTCGGGTTCTGCGCCTTTTGCACAATGGCACTACCCGTTTGCGGATGAAGAGTTCAAGCAGAACTTCCCCGCTGATTTCATTACAGAGGCGATAGACCAGACGAGAGGGTGGTTCTATTCTCTTCTCGCGGTTTCAACGGCTATTTTTGATGAGCCGCCGTATCTAAACGTGCTTTCGCTGGGTCATATACTGGACGAGAAAGGAGTGAAGATGAGCAAGAGCAAGGGAAACGTGGTTGACATAAATGCCATATTTGAAAATGAAGGAGCAGATGCGTTGCGATGGTATTTCTTCACTGCGGGTCCTCCATCAGATGACATAAGGTTCTCAGAGCATGCGATAATAGAGAAGCAAAAGAAGTTCTTGAATACGCTCTGGAACTCTTATTTCTTCTTCGTTACGTATGCCACCATAGATGAGTTCAGCCCGAATGCGAAGGAAATCGCAGTGGAGCAGCGGAATGCGATGGATAGGTGGATTATATCGAGGTTGAACACACTCACGAAGGAAGTAATTGATGCAATTGAACGGTTTGAAATTCACGTTGCATCGAGGAAAATAGAAGATTTTGTGATTAACGACCTGAGCAACTGGTATATAAGGCGGTCAAGGAGGCGGTTCTGGATTGTGGAGGAAAACTTTGATAAGGATTGTGCGTATTTAACGCTGTTCGAGGTTCTTGTTTCTTTGTGCAAACTGCTCGCGCCTTTCGTGCCGTTCGTCACCGAATACATCTATCAGAATATTGTGAAGGGCGAGTTTGAAAGTGTGCATCTTTGCGACTATCCCTCTCCGGATGAGTCGCTTATAGAAGTTGAATTAGAGGATTCGATGGACCTGGTTTCTGGATTAGTGGAGGCAGGTAGGCGAGCGAGGTCAGATGCGGGGATAAAGATAAGACAGCCGTTAAAAGAAGTTGTAGTCGTTTGTGGTACGGGAAAGAAGGAGAAAGTGGCGAGTTTGGTGGGAATATTGAAGGATGAGTTGAATGTTCGGGATGTGAAATTAGAGGATGTGAGTCTCAAGAGCGAGTTTACCGCTGCGGATGAATATAAACAGGTGAAAGTGGATGAAGATACAACCTTGTTTTTGGACACTTACTTAGACAAGAGTCTCGTAGAAGAAGGGGTGGTTAGAGACCTCGTGAGAAGAATACAGGGTATGAGGAAGGATCTTGACCTGGAATATACGGCGAAGATACGGGTTATGTATGAGGGCGACGAGGAGGTAAAAGAGGCGATAAATAAATTCGCGGATTATATCTGTGAAGAGACGCTTGCTGAGAGTATAGAAGAGGGAATGTCTTCGAGTTCTGCGAATGGTGAGCAAATTTACGATAAGAAATGGAAAATGGGTGAGAAGGAGGTTTACCTCGCGATAGAAAAAAAATAGCAATTTATATATACGATGAAAAAAGAAGGAAGGGATAGGTGATGAGAAAGAAATGGGAGTATTAGTAGATTTGGAGAAGTGTGATGGCTGTAAGGATAGGAAGGATAAGGGAACGAGCACATGTGTGGAGGAGTGTCCGGTAGAGTGCATAAGTTTGGTCGAAGATAACCCAAGCAGTGCTCCACATGGACGGGAACAACATGCGGTAGTAAACAATGAGGAGTGTACCGATTGTGAGGTCTGCATTGACGTATGCGAACAAGAGGCGTTAAGCATGACGGAGGAGTAGAAACAAACTTTAGAAACAAACATTAAGCAATGGAGAAAACAGGAGTTAAAGTTGAGGTGAGGCAGTGGTAAAGATAGAGCGAGTGGAGGTAAAGAATCCGGAAGAGAAGCAGATAATAATCGGGCAGGGTAATTTCACTGTCTTCGCATGCGACGACATCTTCAAGACGCTTTTGACCACGGTGCCGGGGATAAAGTGTGCAGTTGCGATGAACGAAGCGATGCCGAGATTGACGAGGGTTACGGGGAATGACGAAGGGTTAAAGGAGTTAGTGGGTGAGAACTGCCTACGAATCGGCGCTTCTCACACCTTTTTTATTATGTTCGACAATGCATTTCCGATAAATGTATTGGGTGTTTTGAAGTCGCATCCCGTAGTTGCGAATATTTACGTGGCTTCTGCAAATCCTCTGAACGTTCTTGTTGCCGAGACCGAACTTGGACGGGCAGTGATTGGCGTGGTTGATGGCGCTTCGGTGAATAGAATAGAGAACGAAGAAGAGAAGAAGGAGCGAAGAGAGATTTGTGAGATGCTGGGGTATGTGGTTGAGTAGTTGTGTTAGAGGTTAGCGGTTTGTAAATTAAATCCCGATAAGTACCAATTTTGCACGCTCTTTTTGTGGAATTAAGGTTAAATGGATTTGAGGTAAAGTAAAACTTTAAATAATGTTCTTACATATATAATAAATGTGGCAAAAATGGAAATTGTAAAGCTATCTTCGAAAGGGCAAATTGTTATTCCCGCGTGGATCAGAAAAAAATTAGGGCTATCGAAGGGTGACAAATTAGTGATAGATGCGATAGGACATGATGAGGTAATACTAAAGCCAATTGTGAAATTATCGAAATTAAGAGGGATAGACAAGTTAGAGGGAGCATCTGAAGAGGTTGAGAGGATAAGAAAAGAGTGGGATGAGGAATTTGAGAAGAGAATAATCTGAAGATAGTTGTGATAAATGACGAGATAGCGATAAAGGCAGGGGTGTATAAGATAAAGGCAATACCTATTGCTGACGCTTTGATAGCATCAAGCGCTCATTTCGTTGGTGCAAAGGTGGTTACTGATGATGAGCATTTTGAAAAGTTGGATGTGAGCGTTGTGAGATTTAGGAGATGAGATAAATGAAACCGGGCATCCTTTGTGGCGCGGAAAGGGAAGAAAAGTTTTCACGCTACCACCTGCACCTTCGACACCATAATAGAAGGAGAAACGACATTATAAATCTGCCTTGTGTCGGTCCCCAGCATTTCCACATGTTTCAATACCTCTTGCATGTTTCCTGCGACCATAACTTGCTTAACGGGAAACAAATCGCCTTTTTTAATACCATAAGCATTATGTGCAACGACGGAGAAATCACCGGATGCGCGTGAAGCCGTATGCGCACCTATTACATCGTTTATAAACAGCCCTTCGCGTATTTCACCGATGAGTTCGTCCTTAGAAGCTCTGCTTCTTGCGTTTATGATGAAATTCGTTGCTCCGGGGGATGGTAAATTGTCGAAGCTTCTTATTGCGTTACCCGTGCTTTCCACACCGTCTTTACAGGCGGTATAAGAATCGTATAAGAAATTTTTAAGCACGCCGTTTTCCAGTAAGTGTGTGGGTTGAGAAGGAACGCCTTCGCCATCCATCTTTCTGCTATTTACACCTGACGGCATCGTGCCATCGTCTATAATAGTAATGATTTCGGAAGCTATGCCCCCACCCTTTTTACCATGATAGGGCGATTGTTTTCGCTGCACATTCTCGGCGCTCAGTTGTGGAATCAAGGTGTAAGCTAAAAGGCTTTGCACCGCTCTGGGCGATAAAACGACAGGAATCGCCTTTGTTTTTAGCTTCTTACCGCCTAAGCTGTCCACCGCCATTTTCACCGCCTCACTGCCTATCCATCCAAAATCCATATCACCGAGCATCCTGCTTACCTTACCCTCGAATCCCGAAGTCTCCTCGTCACTATCTTCACCTGCCACAACCGTTATTCCCGCGGAGACATAAGTGCCGGCATCACTTGTTTCGATACCTTCGGAATTCAAAATGTATGTTTCATCGAAAGCAGCGGCGAAACTGCCTTCTGTTGGTCTGCATCTAACCCCTTTCCTCACCTCATACTCTTTCATTCCCGTTAGCATCTCTTTGCAATATTCTATCGCATCTTCGCTACCACCCTCAACGCCAAGAAGGTCAACTATTCGGTTATCAAAAGTTTTTTCAGGTTTCTCGTAGCCATGCTTTGATGTCTCTGACACAGGTTCAGGTAAGCCGGAAAAATAGGGGTCTTCTTCGGATACCCGCGCCTGTTTTATCGCATGCTCCACGCATTCTTCTATTCTCGCGTTTTCCAAAGCCGTAGTGTATGAAAATCCTATTTTATTTGATATTACAACACGCACCCCGATGCCGGTGCTTTTAACGTGCTTCACCTTTTTCACTTCCTCTCGCTCAAGGTCAATGCTCAAAATATCACTCCGCTCTCCATAAATCTCCGCCTGGTCGCAGCTTTCCAGCGCCTTCCTTAGCCATTTATGCATGGTGTCGAACATTTTGTTTCCTCCTATTTTTACGTAACCCAAACCACGCCGCACCAAAATATTTCTTGCCCTAAATTTATCATAACCTTTTTAGCCCCAGCCTCAACCACTACACACTCGGAATAAAATTCCGAGACATCCCTGAGCATTAAACGATATTTTCAGTCTTCCCACCCCCAAAAGCCTTAGGATTGCACGTATAAACATTAATCCCCTCAACTCTCGTAAAATCCAAATTTGTTGTAACGATATTGTGGACACCCATGGAAAGAGCAGTGGATAGATGAATCGCATCTCGTGGGAGAAGATGGTAGCGCTCGATAAAGTCGAGAGCTTTTAATGTAGATTCTGTTGGTATCTCCACTACTATAACATTTGCGAGCATGAGTATGTCAGCAGTCGCCCTTCTCAGAATTGGGACATATTTGTCGATAATTTCAGGCTCATTTCTCAGTTTCTCATGCCATTCCTGCTCAAAATCGTTGATTAGATTTACTCTGAGCAGTGCATACCAAACTTCATCTAAGGCTAAGTTCGATACAATTGATAGAATATTTTCCTCTTCTAACCTCTTTACAAACCCAGCACAAGCTGAATGATATTTCACACCCTCCACGCAGAAATTTACGATGAAACTCGAATCCCCGTAGATGACCTCTGGGAAATCGGCGTCAAAATTCAAGATGTTCACCGGCATCGTCAAATCCCCTGAAATCTATCATCTCTTCAACATCTAATTGCTTCTTCACCTTTACTATTCCGATGAGGTCTTTTAGCGGGTCGTATTCCGTCGACTTAACCAAACCAAAGACAATTATTTTTGCATGCTTTCCAATTTCCTGTAGCGCCGCACTATTTTTCATTTTTATACCCTATATTTTTATTCTTTAATTCATTATATAAAACTTCACTCATCCCATAAAAAGCCCCAACCTTCCCCTCTCGGAATAAAGAAAGTGCTAAGATAACAGGAGGGAAACGCATGTCAGAAGGAAAAGTAGAAAAAGAACATCTGGTTTTCGGCGGCGTGGACGTAGTGGACCTTGCGGAGAGATACGGAACGCCCGTTTACGTAACAGATGAAAATGAATTGAGAACCAATTTCAGGAGCTATAAAAGCGCTTTTGAAACGGCTAACACAGATACGGACATATATTATGCGGTAAAAGCGAACGGGAATCTTGCGCTATTAAGGATATTAGCGAGTGAAGGTGCAGGTGCTGACGTGTTTTCCGGCGGCGAACTCCATCTTGCTAAGTCCGCAGGCATACCCGTGGATAAGATTTTGTTCAACGGCAATTCAAAGAGCGAAGAAGAGTTAAGAGAAGCGGTAGAATCAAATGTAAAGGTATCTGTGGATTCACTGGACGAATTGCAAACCCTGTCAGCAATAGCAGTTGAGATGCGTAAAGAACCGGAAATAGCAATACGGGTGAACCCTGACGTGTCGCCTGCGGTGCATCAGAAGATAGCAACAGGTCTGCGTGAATCAAAATTTGGCATACCTTTTTACGAGACGGTCGCAGCGTGTGAAGAAGCGAAAAGGCTGTCGAATATCCTCCTTACCGGCATACATTGTCATATAGGGTCGCAAATACTGGACTTGCGCGTGTTTAGAGAAGCGACAGGAAAGATGATGAACCTCGTAGAAGAATTATACGAGAAGGGAATAGAACTCGAATTTGTGGACCTCGGTGGAGGACTTGGAATAGGACACAGTAAAGAGGAGAAGGAGATAGCACCGACGCCAAAAGACCTTGCAGAGGTAATACTACCCACTTTTGAAGCAAAGATGCAGTCGTTGGGTATAAATCCGAAGTTGATATTGGAGCCCGGCAGGTCTATCGTTGGTCCTGCATCAATACTGGTGAGCAAGGTAAACACCGTTAAGCAGGCATATAAAAATTTCGTGGCAATAGATGCGGGATTTAACCTGTTTATAAGACCCGCGATGTATGATGCGTATCATGAAGTGGTGGTGGCGAATAAACTAAAAGATCAGGATTCTGTGTTATGCACCGCGGTGGGACCGGTATGCGAATCCGGGGACATAATCGCGAAGGATCGAATGCTTCCGGTCGTTAAGAGAGGGGATTTAGTCGCGATATTAGATGCTGGTGCTTACGGGTTCTCGATGAGCTCGCAATACAATGGGCGGCCGAGATGTGCGGAAGTGCTGGTTTGCGATGGTAAGGTGGACTTGATAAGGAGGAAAGAAAGCGTTGAGGATTTGATACGGAATCAGGAGATACCGAAGCGGTTGAAGTGAAAAACAAGCAGGTTTGAAGGAGGTGGAGGGAAATGTCTAAATATACCACTATTATTGAGAAAGCGGAAGATAATTACTCGGCTTACTGCCCTGGCCTACCAGGCTGTATTGCCACGGGACGCACGGAAGAGGAGACGATTCAGAGGATGAAAGAGGCTATCGAGTTTCACATAGAAGGATTACGAGAAGGTAAAAAATCTATTCCTGCGCCTTCTACTAAAGCGGTATCCGTTGATGTAACGGTATAGGCAAAACTACTTGGTTTAGGATTTTAAACATATACAGTTCTATTTCAGTAATCGGAACTTGGATGTGGCTATTAAGCTTAGCCCAACAATACCTATAACAATAGCAATACCCGTAGTCCTTTCTCCCAGAATACTGCCATCCCACATTAAGAAAGCCCCTGTTAACGCCAATAAAAGTCCTAATGCAAATAACACTTTTTGATTCATAATAAATATCAAGAATGATTAATTTATAAACTTTTGAGGATTTTGAAAATTTTTGATAAAGATCAATTACCTGTACTTTCTTATTGTTGGGTCCCAGGGTAATCTGATGTTTGTATTATGTATTTCAAAATATGGTGACGGTTACCTCATCATCGCAGATAACCCTATGGTATGGCACAATTTTAGATTATGTTATTCCGCCACAAAAACCGAGAAAAACTTTAAAAGGGGGAGATAAATTGCCACACACCCAATTGTTCTCAAAATCAGAGGGAGCACCTCAATTAGAAAACGCTTCATGCAGCTGTCTCAAACTCCAACCCCACAACCACCGTGCATAAATAGGAAACTTTATATGTGTAGTTCATATAATAGCAATTATAGGGATATCTGAATGAAATGGTACAACCTAAGAATAAATAAGGTAGAAAATGCAAAGAAGAATACTGAATAACAAACCACTTGTAGAAGCGATATTTGAGTTACGTTGGGAGCTACAAGAGCGAGCACCTGGAATAAAAATAGATCCAGACTACAAGATACTAATAGGTAGGATATATGATAGGGTTACTGAAGAATATTCCTACCGTGAGCAGTTACCCACTGCGACGATTCCAGATGAAATGGCGGGATATGTTGTTCAGCATCGATTCAGAAAGGACAAAGATAAATGGCCTCTTATTCAAATTGGTCCTGGAATTATCACTTTAAACGATACTGAAGGGTATGTATGGGAAGACTTTGAAGAAAGGATTTCTAAAGTTGTAGATAACCTATTTGGAGCTTATCCAAATGCAGAGGACAATTTGAAGGTTAATGGATTATTATTACGTTATATTGACGCCATTGATTTCAATTATGGAGGGGTGGATTTATTCGATTTCCTAAAGAAACAAATGAAAATGAATATAGGGGTGCATGAAAAATTATTTAAAGATACAGGGGTTATTAAATTACCTTTAGGGTTTGATTTAAGGTTTTCTTTTCAATCTTCTAAACCTATAGGAGCAGTTCATTTGCGATTTACTCGAGGAAAAAAAGATGATAATGATGTTTTGATATGGGAAACACGAGTTCAGGCAGTCCAAGATGATTGCCCTAAGGTCAAAGAAGAAATTGTTGAATGGATAGTGAAAGCTCATGAATTAGCAGATGATTGGTTTTTTAAGATTATTGAAGGGGAGTTATTACAGAGGTTTGAATGATGTATGCAACAAAATCTATTGATGTTACACACATGGATGAACCTGCTATGGGTTATCCAACTAAATACATTCCTGCTGGAAGTTCAACTGATGAGAGTGACATGGATGAAATACTTGATTATGTATTTTCCAAACGTATAAAATACGAAAAAGAGCCCCTCTATCAAAACATACGGGATTTACTTGAAATTGATTTGTCTTCACGCCATCCACATTTTGAGATTAAAAACGAGTCTTCTTCAATTCAAGAAAATGTAGAAAAAACAGTACCTTTACAACTATCAGAAGAAGAGATAGTCATGGAAATGGTAGGCCATGACATTATCCCAGGTTTGCCTCCGAAGAGGAGATATAAAGTAGAACTGAAGATTCGGAATATCCGAAGAGGGAAACCAAAAATTGTTGCTCCAGAGGTTTTTTGATCGATAGCTATGGGGGTCAATAAGTGACAGAGTATCTTTGGTATGAGATAGTGGATGGAAAAGATCCAATAGAGCAAGGGGATCTTGTGAACTCCTGTCCCATAATCATTCCCCTTTCAGATATAGAAGAAGGTGAGAGAGTAGCTGCAGATGTTGAAGAATATGACATAGTGGTTATGAGTCAATCATGTGATCTTGAGCATGAGAACGTGGATTTGGTACTTGTTTGTCCATTTATACCACTAAATGAATTTGGGAAATTAAACTCATTCTATAATGGTAAAACAGGAAAAGAAGCTCTAAGGCGGGGGTATTCACCAGGTTTTCATCTTTTAAATAAATGTGAAATAGAAGGGCATGAGACGGATTTTTTAGTAGTTGATTTCCGTAACGTCTATGGTGTGCCCTTTGACTTTCTTAAAGGCAGGATTAGAGAAATGGAGGAAAGAATACGCTTATTATCACCTTATCGAGAGCATTTATCCCAAGCTTTTGCAAGATTTTTTATGAGAGTTGGCTTACCAGCCGATATACCTAAATTCGCTGACAAGATTTGGCGCTAGATTATGAAGAAGTGAGGCTATTTGTGATTTCTGAGCTCTAAACCAATTTTTGTAAAGCTGGCTTTTGGTTAATTATATTTAATTACATACAGATACACTCTGATTTTTCGGCAGTGGATCACTATGCAATATGACTATTCGATTCAGATTGTATGTAGTTTAACTAACCTTTTAGAATTTCTTTGACTCTACCGATTTCGCCGGATTTAAGGCGGACTTTAATTCCATGTGGATGGTGTTGAGAATTTGTAAGAATCTCTTTAACTATACCTTCCGTTAGCTTTCCAGAGCGTTGATCCCTTTTAAGTACAATTGCTACTCGTATTCCCGGTTTAATATTCACTCGTTTAGTTCCATCCATAAATTAATTAATAGTTCCTGGTTAATTTGAACTACGCCTAACGCTTTCGCTTCTTGAATATACTGCTTTGTCCAACTTTTCCGTACTCTAAGCTTATTTATATCTTCACATGCCTTATTTGATGTAAAACCGATACATTGGTCTGATTGCCACAACAATTGCTGCTGCAAGATACCAGTACCATTCCAGCGATACGATCCCAGGCAAGAATTTAACAATCAGCAGCGTTGCAAAGAGCACTGTCAGTTTTGTCAACCCAATATCAAAGATGTCTAACTGTTTTTCCCTCTTATTTGCCCATTCTATTAACCCCATATTTTCACCTCATTTTCTAATTAATAGTATCCAACGGCCTTTCAAACTTAAACCCCCGACACAAGCGTAGCAATCCCCACCGCTCCTGCATACTGCGAATACGGCGGCACGATGATCTCAACGCCAAGCATATCCTCAAATTCGCGCTTCACGCCTTCCACCAATGATACACCACCAACAAAGATAACCGGCGGTCGCATTTCCATCTCCTGTATCTGCGTCTCATATACCTGTTCAGCAACAGAGCGACAGGCAGCAGCCGCGACATCCTCTCGCTTGATTCCCGAAGAAAGAGCAACGACAAGACTCTGTATGCCAAATACCATGCAATAGCTCTGCAAATCAAATTTCTCCTTTTTCTTTGTTTTCGATTTCATCGCAAGCAGCCCTAATTCTGTAATGTCCACGTCCAATCTATGCGATGCCACTTCCAGGAACCTACCGGAAGAGCCGCCGCAAATACCGCCCAAACTAAAGCTATTTGCTATCCCATCTCGCATCAGAATCAACTTATTGTTCATTCCGCCTATATCAATCACCGTTGCATCGCCTTTATGCCGCTCTGAAAGAAGAGCCGCGCCTTTTGAGACCACACTCACTTCCTCTAAATTGAGGTCTGCCTTTACGTGTTCGCTTACGAGTTCACGTCCATGACCTGTCACACCAATTGCATCCACATCCTTTTCTGGAATCCCCGCCTCATTTAACGCTTTTTCCACCGCTTCTTCTGCACTTCTTAGCAGGTCCGTCGTGGGCAGCCATTCTTTACCTATTATTTCGTTATCCTTTATCACCACCACTTTCGTAGTAGAAGAGCCGGAGTCAATGCCAACCGTGACGCCTTCCTGCTTCTCTCGCATCAATAGCGACCGCCTTGTTATTAAAGTCCTCAGCGCTTCCAACCTCGAATATATCTCTATCTCCTTCGGCTTCTCCACGTTTGAATATACTATAATAGGTATATCAGTTCTCTCATGTAGGAACCGCCTTACCATGTCTTTTACAATTGTCCCTTCCGCACATTTGAAGCAAGTGAGAAGAATAGCGCCTTTTACCGTTGCATCATCTAACATAGATACCGCTCCTGCAATCATCATATTTAAGCCGGGGCTTTCTGCCTCAAACCCAATCTCCTTGCACGCCAGCTCCACCCGCGACAATTCCATCTCCGGATAAACCAGTTCAATGCCTACTCGCTCTGCTATGTCGTTCAATAACCATTGAATACCACTGTATTCCGTCCCACAAGATAACTGCGCAACTCGCACCAGCGTCATTTTTAGCTTAACCCTTCTTTTCTTCTTTCTCTTTCGATAACTGCTCTAAAAACGTCATTACCGCTGATACCATCGCTTCTACTTCTTCTCCGCCTTCATACTTCACTTCCAACGTCGGTATCTCCCGCTTCCTTATCAAGAACTTGAAGAATTCGTCAGCAACGGCACAGCCCATGCAGCCAAAAGTAGGAGGTGCATCGCTTAATATAATAGAAGCTTCTGCTTTGTCCAGCAAAGGCGCAAGCAGCCCTATTCTCCCTTTTACCCCCGCTGGCTCCTCTACTGAAACATATCTTAACGCCCTTTTCAAGTCCTCTTCGGTGATATTTATTGGTGGTGCGTCTATTTCAGCATCCCTCACGTGTTCGCCTATTTCCTTCATTAATACTACTGGCTCATGTCCGCCTCTTTCCACCAAGTCCGCCAATATCAAACTATTTGGCGGATACACCAACACTTTCATCCTATATCTTCCTTCCCTTTGTTTGTTTCTTTATTTTTACTTTACTTTATACCTTATCAAATTAATTTCAATTATTTGGAATTACTTATCTCGGTCTATCCTCAACACCTTTACTCGTAATAAAAAACTCGCATGACGTATCTTCAGGCATGGACCTGTGCTTCTTTAAGGTAGCTCTTCTTTTTCCCTGCCCTTCCGCTGCTTTCTCAAGTTGCACGATTACCTTAGAGATGTATTCAAGAGTGTATCCCGCAACAGGGCGTAATTTCCCATTCTCTATATCCGTGTACACCTGATTGGTTATTATGACAGCAAGGTCATACCTGCGAGCAATTTCCAGGAGATGCACTATTTGGTTCGCCAATACTCTACTCAAATATACGCTTCGCTCATCGTCCCGCTCTAAGCGGTAGAAAAGCGTGGCAGAGTCCAGGATTACGAGTGCAACTCCGTTTTCCCCCTCCCTTTCCTTTATTACCGTCTCTATCTCTTCTATGCAAGACGTTTGCTGCTCGAAACTCTGTGGCTCGTATATTATAAATCTCCGTGCTATGCTTTCTACATCTTCACTCCCACTACCACCCCCACTACCACTCGTGCTCGAACTTGCACGGGCTATTTGTAAGAATCTTTCCGGAGAAAAGCCTTCGGTGTCTATAAAAATTACGGGCTTCTCTTTTCTCGCACATTCTACCGCCACCTGAAGACATATATTGGTTTTTCCACTGCCTGCCTCTCCGTATAGCTGGGTTACAGTGCAGGATTCGAAACCTCCTCCTAACAGTTCGTCTATGCTCTTACATCCGGCACTATATTTTGTAGGAAGTTGCATTGATTGCATTGAAACAAACCTTTTCTTAAAAGATTAGGTTTATTTTTGGTAAAGCTTTTTGCTTGCAAAAAGGTTTGTAAACGCTTTTTCTAAAAAGGTTGGATTATAAATATCGCAAACAAGAGGCATAATACGCCTACTACGTCTGTTAAGCTGGTTATTAGTGGTATAGTATCGTTGTCGGGGTCCATACCAAATCTAAAGGATAAAATCGCGATGTAATAGGAAGCGAGGTTAAGAAAAGTTGTGCATAAAATACCGCCCAGAAGAGCGATAGATAGCATTTCAAATACCTTTGGTGTGAGCAGTCCAAGACAGTTGCTCGCAACGTATGACAATGCACCAACGAATAAAAATACGAATACGGAAAGGAGGTATATCACAGCGAAATTCGCTGAGACAAGCTTATCGGGAACCCGCTTTGGAACCACCGTGCCAATGTGAAGCATGGAGGAAAGGCGAGCGCTTAATATGCCGCCTAACGCATTACTTTCACCCAAAAAGGCTGGAATAATTATCAGTAGAGCGGGAATAGTGATTAAGGGCTGCGGCGCTCCATCTACTGTTATCCTGGCAAAATCCAATGCTATTCCGGCAAGAGTGCAGAGAAGACCGCAGATGAAAAGCATCGGGATACTTTCCCTGATAATACGCCTTACCGCTGCATCGTTTGATTTCAGACCTTCGATGGCGCAGAAAACCGCCGCAGAGATGAATAAAATTGAAAATAATATGATGAACAATCCATCTGGAGATGATTCCTCTATCTTTAACATTAGGATAGCAGCAAAGAACAAAGAAGGTATGGTTATCATGTCGCCGGCAGAGGTTATTATCGGCGAGGACATGTTATCTAAATCCCAGTTTCTATGGTAACCAATAATAGAGACGAGAATCGCAATGCCGAGCAGAATGATTCCGGAGATTAAACCGCCGATTACCGAAATGAGAATGAATCCAGGAAGCGAAATACTCGGCATTCCAAACGCATCTGCCACTGTTTTCGCTAAGAAGCCAAGGATAACGGAAAGAACGAGGGTTAGTAACAGAGAGGTATAAGCATTTTGATATAACACGCCTCCTTTTTTCATCGTTGGTGAGAAAAGACCGAGATGCATGGAAGTTCCTAATCTCGAGACAAGCGCACTGTAAATATTACCACGCATGGCAATTGCAGGTGGAATAAGTATTATAAGACCTGGAAGCAGTTGCAACGTATCCCTCATCAAACCCAACCCAATTCCCGCCAAAATACCGGTGAAAGAACAAAATAGTAGCGAGAAGGGCGCTTGTCTAAATAAGTCTGAGAAGTTGTGAAAAAAGGAAGAGGCATGACTGAGAGGAGCCTGAGCCCTTCGGGTAAGAGTAACAATAAGAGACGAGCCAGTGCCTCTGGGCATGGCTTTCTTTTGCATTTTTTGCGTTCGCATTCGCATACTCATACGCATACCTCCTTCTATCTCTATCTATACCACTACCTTCTTTCTTATGCCAGAAGCAGAAGGCGCTATTACCCTTACTCATGCCGATACTTATGTCCTTTATTCTTCTCGAACCCAAGCCCAAGCTATCCGGAGGCTTGTGTTCAGCTTCGCTTTCGTTATCTCTTTCTTGCATGGACATCATGCTCTTTTCTTATTTTACCTCTTTCATTTATAAATATAGTATGGAAAGAAAATGTCATCGAGTGAAGAGAAACTGGAAGAGATACGGAAGAAGATAGATGAAATAGACGACGCCATTGTGGATTTACTTTCAAAAAGGATGCAATATGCAGAGGCGGCGAAAGAGGAGAAATTGCGAATGAATATGCCTATCAGGGACAGCCGAAGGGAAAAGGAGGTTGTAGAGAGATGGTGTGAGCGGGCAAGAAGGAACAGAGGAACCGGTGAGTATGATTTAAGCGAGGAGATGATGAAGAAGATGGCTAAGCTCATAATCGAATATACGGTTAAAAACGAGATGGAAGAGTAATAGTAAAAATGCAAGTCATGGTTAGCACGGAAAAAGGAATCGTTGTAAAAATAAGGAATTTTGAAATACCCGACATCAGAAGAGTGATGGAAATAGAAGAGGAATCGTTATTAGATGGCGATGCGGGACTGTATCTGGAGTTATATGAGGAATGGCCGGAGGGTTTCTTAGTTGCGGAGAAGGAAGGTGAGGTAATAGGTTTCGTAGTTGTGGTATTAACGCTGGAAGGAGAAGGTCGAATATTTGCACTTGCTGTTGATTCAAGGCATAGAGGAAGAGGCGTGGGGGGGGCGCTATTAAAAGCGGCTTTTAACCTGCTGAGGAAAAGGAAAATAGGGTATGTGCGGCTGGAAGTGCGGGTAAGCAATCAGATAGCACAGAGATTATATAAAAGTAGGGGATTTATGGAGATTGGATTTATTCCTTTCTATTATAAGGATGGGGAAGGCGCGATAATGATGAGAAAAGTCTTGTAGGAACTTCAAACCTTTTTACACACCACGGTAATAAAAACAGGACCTCTTATATCCATCTTCTTCTTCTTCGATGTGATATAACGCATTGCCACATCGTCTATCTTTACATTTATATCAGCCCCGCTTCTTACTTTCTTCACCTTCACTTCATAGTCTTTCTTATCTATTTCTCCTTGTTCTGTTGCTTCCTCTATCCTACGAACAGCAAAAGCAGCAAAAGCATCCAAAAACCTTATGTTTGCTGGCACACCCTCTTCAAATACCGTTTCCCATTTCTTCTCCCTCGGTATGCCAGATATAGACCCCTCATGCACAACTATTTCATTCAGATATGCGGGACCGCAAAGAAGTGTGTTTTCCTCTGGCTCTGTCACCCATACCTCAACATCCTTCCCGAACAGGGGTCCTCGATATGCGAGGAACTCACAAGGTGATTTCGCACTGCCCTTATCTTCACATACCTGAACGATATTTTTTGCGATTTCTTCTCCTTCAGCCGTGCCCGGCGTCTCTTCCATGCTTACCATCCCCGCTATTTCCACGTCGCTCAATTCCCAGTGTGCATAAAATTGCGGGAATGCTAACGCTCTCACATCGTTCGCATCGTGCAATATCATCGCTAATCGCTCCACGCCCAATCCAAGGTTCACCACCGGATAAGGAATCTCGTATTGCGCTAATGCAGTAGGCGAATAAATACCAAAAGTAGCTATTTCTACCCAGCCTATTCGAGGATGGTAGCAGAAAACTTCGGTCTGTGTGTCAGGCATGTAATATTTCGAGCGCTTCTCGTCCTCCCGGAATTTTATTTTATCGAAGCCAAATTGCGAAAGAAGCCCGGTTGCGATGTCCTTGCCATCGTCTATGCTCGCTTCACCGTCCTCGTTGCAGAAGACGCATGATGCGGAATGGTAATTACGAAGCCTTATTTCTCCCTCTCGCTGCTCTCTCCTGAAACATCTATCCACGGAGAACAATTTTATTGGCAATGGCTTTTTATTCCATGCATCAGCAAGCGTCAGGAACCAGCCAGAGGTCATGTGACTTCGTAATGTGCTTCCAGAAGAAATAGGAGAAAGGTTTTTCAACTCCGGGAAAACGGCATCAAGCACTTTCGTTACTTCCATATCCGCCACGTCCATACTATTTGCCACTTCATATACCAGGTCATCGCCGCCTATCTCACCTTTTTTATAGCGGTGCAACGTATTCCTGAGTGCCTCTATTTCCTCTTTCGAAAATTCTTTCCCAAAGTACGAGTTCATTTGCTTCACCCTTTCCTCTGAGATGCCAATGTCCGGACGAGGCAGACCAGCAAGATAATAACAGCGGTCCAGGACTGCAAGCGCTTCTTTTCCAAATTGCTTCTTCACTTCATCCTCTTCTATTATCACCGGGTTCATGACTTCCTCGAAGCCGAGCCGCAGATACGCATCTCTCAGCTTTTGTATCGTTTCAAACACCGGATGCGGCTTGCCATAACTCAAACTGAGCACCGACCCTGGATACCGTTCATTAAATCTTCTCTCATTTGCGTATTTCGTTCCCGCCAGCCATGCGGCTTCAAAATCCTTGCTCGTATCTTCGCGTATTTGTTTTGGGTCGAATTTCATGATTACTTTAACTTTATATTCTCTCTACAGAGATATTGTTACCCCTATTTATTTAACATTTCCCTTCGTCATCTGAAACGAAATTCAAAGATTTTTACTCCTTTATCGCTATCTTCACCATCGCAGGTCTTATGACCTTTCCACGGAAAGCATAGCCCTTTCTAATCACTTCTATAACCGTGTTCTCTGGATGAGTCTCGTCTACCGCCTTTGAAACAACTTCATGTCTAAAAGGGTCGAATTGCTCACCATCTGCTTTTATCTCCTCGAGCCCTTCCCTTTCCAAAAGCTCGTTAAATTGCTTCATTGTCATTTCCACGCCTTTTACCAAACCTTCCGAGTTCTCATTTTCTTTTGCATGCCCTATTGCAACTTCTAAATTGTCCTTAATCGGCAGTAATTCCATTACAAAGCCTTCGAGGAGATAATCGGCAAATTCACGTTTCTCCTTTTCCGCTCGGCGCTTGTAGTTCTCGAATTCTGCCTTCAAGTATTTTAAATCAGTTAAATATTCCTCTGCTTTCTTAGCTTCTTCTCCCTCTTCCTTTCCCTTTAATATTTCATCCGTTTTTCTTCTCTTAGCCGCTAACTCCGCTTCCAGAATCTCAACGGCATCTCCTATCTCCTCCAGACTTTCTTCGCTTAGATCCAGCTCTTGCTCCTCCTCCAACGCCGCTTTTATTCGCGCCAGCTCATTCACTATTCCGCTTAATTCGCCCTTCATGCCAGTTAATTCGCCTAATTCAGCCTCTACCGCCTTGCTACAAACGTTGACTTCGTTTAGCAATCGCTCTATCCGTTCCTCAAACTCCTTTTTTCTGCTATTCCCCCCGTTGCTATCGTTGCTCATAAACCTTTCTTTAAAAAAGAAAGCTTTACCAAAGAAAGAAGTTTTTCTTTTTCTAAAAAAGAAAAAGTGTATGTTCGTAGGTATAGATGTAGGGGGGGCGAATACGAAAATAGCCACATCGGACGGGTTTGTAGATTCGATTTATGCACCTTTGTGGAAAAATAAGACGATACTATACGACGTGCTGTCAGAAGTGAAACAGAAGTTTGAAGCAGGGATAGAAGCAGTAGGCGTGGTGATGACCGGTGAACTGTGTGACTGCTTCGAGACAAAAAGAGAAGGTGTTTTACATATAAAAAAGGCGCTATCTACTGCATTTGAAACACTCAAATTTTTCGACAGTAATTGCGGTTTCAAAGACGGCTCCGAGGTAGATAAAGACCCGCTTTCCTTCGCATCTACGAACTGGCTCGCCTCCTCGAAGCTCATATCTGAGCAATACGAAGATGCAATATTCGTGGACATCGGTAGCACCACAACAGATGTAATTCCAATAGTGAGCGGAGAAATAAAAGCGAAGAGAACAGACCTCGAAAGACTGAAATCCGGCGAACTAATCTATTCCGGCGTCTTAAGAACTAATGTTGCTACAGTGCTGAAAGAAGTCGAGATAGGCGATAAAGGAGAAGAATGCGGTATTTCCTCAGAGCTTTTCGCAATAACCGCTGACGCTTACCTCGTCCTCGGATACATAACCGCGGATGATTACAGTTGTGAAAGCCCGGACAGTTATGCTTTTGGAGGTCGAGAAAATGAGGAAAAGAGTAGAGTGAGTGCGATGCGAAGGCTATCCAGAGTAGTATGCAGTGACCTTGAGGAGATAGGGGAGGATAGCGCAGTCGGTATTGCAGAGCAGGTAAAGAAAGCACAAGTTGAGGGGTTGGCTGCTTCTATGGTGCGATTAAAAGAGAAGTATGGCTTGAAGATGGTAGTATCCGCGGGAATAGGTGATTTCATTGCAAAGGAAGCTGCTGATTCGTTGAATATCCAATTCTTATCGCTTTATTCCATCTATGGAACGAAAATATCGGCTACATTTCCCGCTTATTCGGTGTCGAAGTTGTTAGAAACATTGTAGGTGTTTAGCTGCCAAGTTTCAAGATGCACGATACAGGATGCAAGATACAGGACTATGATTTATGACCAGATTCCACAGCTTTAATGAAAATTTCAATTGCCAACTCATGACTTAACTGATGTATTTCCAAATCATTATATGTCTAAAATGCCATCATTCTGCTGTATCTTGTATCGTGCATCTTCATCATGATTATACAATTACGAAACTTTTTCTTAATAAAAAAGAAAAAAGTGTAGAAATGCAGGTCGTGGGCATAACAGGGGGAATAGCAAGTGGAAAGAGCCTCGTGTTAAATACATTTATGAAACTCGGCGCTTATGCGATAGACTGTGATGCGCTAAGCAGAGAGGTTGTAATACCCTGTTCGAAGGCGTGGTGGGAGATAGTGAATTTCTTTGATAAAGATATATTGAAGAAGGATTTGGAGATAGACCGGAAGAAGCTGGGGGAAATAGTGTTCGGCGATTCGGAGAAACTCGATATTTTAGAGAAGATAATACACCCGGAAGTAAGAAAGAAGTGCATGGAGAGAGTCGCGGCGATAAAGAAGATGGAATTAGAGCCAAATACGCTCGTTGTTATTGACGTCCCGCTATTAATAGAGCTGGGGATTCAAAAGGAATTCGATAAAGTAATTGTTGTTTATGTCAGCGAGGAGGTGCAGATAAGAAGGGTGATGAAACGAGATGGAGTAACGAAGGAAGCGGCAAAAAAAATGATTGGAATGCAAATGCCGCTGAAGGAGAAGCGGAAATTCGCTGATATTGTTATAAATAATGGAGGCACGCTCGAAGAAACCGAGAAGCAGGTTAGAAATGTGTTTGAGTCACTTTCTTCTTGAAATTCCAAATCCTGAGCACTAAATCTCATTTGATTTTTGAATTTTAATTTTTATTTCTGTTAATCGCCCAACCCTGATTCTCCAAGAACAAGCAAGTCTATTTCGTCAGCTAAATCAGAGAAACGATCCTTAAACTCAAGTATCTTGTCCCTCTTTGCTTCCTCTATCTCCGGTTTGCCAAGCTTTTCTTCGAGTTCCACCTCTTTATAAAAGATGTCATAAATCAACAAGAAAATACTGGGTCTTTTGCTTCTAAACCTTTTAAAGTCTTCCATAACAGCCTTGCCATCCAAATATTTGTCTCGCATTTCATCAAATTCTCTAAAAATCACGTCGCTGTCCTTATAAAAATCGCTTAATGTTTTCAAAAAGATTTCCGATATTTTTTTATCTTCTGACATGAGCTATATTGAATAATATATTTGGTTATTTAAAAATTTTTCGATTTTGTTTTTTAAAATTTTCGGTTTAAACTTCCTCCACCGCTCGCACCTGCACTGCCACGCCCCTCCTCGATTCCACCATCTCCCAGCCGCTCATCTTTGCTCTACCCACGCCAAATGCCTTCTCACCAACGAAAACAACTTCATCATTCACTCTTATTTGTTCACCTGCGTTTACAACGCCTGGCGCCAATATCGAACCTTCGGGGACAAAATCACCTATCTGCACCATGTATGAAGAAAGAGAATTCATGATTTTACGAGCTCCTTTCAGCGTAAGACTTAAAATCCCGTATTCAGGCACGATTCTCGCAAGGACGTCACCCCCCAAACTGAGTTTATAAGAAGGATACCTTCCGGTTATTTTTATTCTTTCTCCTTCTTTTTTCGCTACAAGCTCGTTTCCCGCACCGATACCGAACTGAAAATCAGCCATTGCTTTTATCATGCTCGTTTTCATTTCAAATCCGGACAGCCTCTTTCTCTCGCCACATAACTCGGCTATTCGTTCTTTCAATCTGTTCAAAGCTACTTTTGAAGTCGCTTCCTCACCGTTCTCGCATGTGAACACAATTTCTATGCCCAAATCCTCTGTAACACCTGAGCATATCTCTTTATACGCACCGCTGAGATGTGCAACCACCGTGTCGTAACTTCTCAAGTTACGCTCAAGATATGCACGCAAGCACGAGGATACCCATTCTCGCTCCTCCGCATCCCAGTATCCGGTTACGGGAATATCGTAGAATGCGGCAGGATAAACTATCTCAAGCTCTCTTGGAACAACACTAAGCGGAGACGTTAAAATCAACTCGTGAATATGCCCTCTATAATCTTCAATCGCATCTATGAATTTCGTATGAGAAGGCGACATAGAATAGGGTTTCTTAGCTGAACATGGCAATATCAGCAAGATTCGTCTCGTCGGCGGTTCATACCTTTCCAGAACACGGTTCGCAAACCTCTTTACTTCTATTCGCTTCAACGATTCCATCGTATTCGCTTTAATGCATTCTCTCCGGGCAATCGGCGTTCTGAGCTCAAAATACGCATCCTCATCAAGGTCCATGATTCTTAGCACTGCGGTTAAAAAAGCTGAAGACCGCACCTTCATTTCCACGTACTCACGCAAATTACCTGCTCTTATACGCTCTTTTGCCTTTTTCACCTCCTTATCCAGAAGCGCCGTATTATGTCTTGCGAGCAACAACGCCCGTTCCTTAAAATCCTTTCCTCTTAACTCGTTTATACTTAGAGAAGCGCAAACACTACAATTGCATGGCAATTCCTCCAATTCGGTTAATCTTATTTCACCTTCTTCCACCTGATAAATACCCTGATAGCCTTTTATCACCGCGTTCGTATCGTCTATTATATCCACACCCATGTAAAACAGCAATGCGGCATTCTCCGCAGTCGCTATCGCAGGAACCCACAACGCGACATCCGGCGGTATCATATTTCTCGCATCAATAATTCTACGTGCAAAATCCTTCGGGCTGTTGTGCATATTAGAAGCGAAGGAGAGCACAAAGAAATCAACAAATAGTGGAGCATCTTTCACCATTGTGAACAAGGGATGAACTTCAGGCAAGAGGACCGCGCCTCGTGGAACGTTCCATGTTTCTTCCGAAGATAAATCTTTAAAGTTCGAATCTTCTGCATTAATCACTTCGAGCTTTTCTTCGCTTTCAACTCGGAGCATCAGAGGTGTTTGCTTCTTTTCTCCAGGTAGAAACAAAATACCTATTCGCGCCGCACCGTCTCTCTTCCGCACCTCGTAAAACTTGCTCATCTTGCAATTTTAAATTTTTTTCCCGTAGATAAAGAATCGCCTTGTTTGCGTTCTATTTCTTTTGGTAAAGCTTTTCTTTCTAAGAAAGGGTTTTTTATCGCTTTTGAATCTTCAATTCTAATCTCCGATAGTCTTAAGAGGTATGCCAAATTACTACTGTTATTTATATCAATTGAGAAATAATAGAATAAAGATAAAAAGCAATGTTCGGTGAAAAAATATGTTAGCAAGACTTGATTTGTTACTACCTTTCGCAATTACAATTCCAGAAGGAGAACATTTCTCTATTTACCAATGTGATGATGAAGGATACAATATCCGAATCTTTCCTCCCATAAAAACCGAATACCCAGTAGCACAAGATGATCCGGATGAAATCTTAATTAATGGTAAGCCCGCCTTTCAAGCCAACGGTCTTAGGATATATTTTCAAAAGGACAACTTCGATCGTCGTCAGGGAATCGAATGCGACCCTCCATATCCACTTATAGCCCGAACCATTAACTTATTTTTGTTAAAGTTTCGCTTTGTAGTTCGTGGTAGCAAAATACGCCCCATAAATTTTCCTTACACCTCTTGGCATTTACAATATCTTAACGATGACGAATCAGAACTAGACAAAACTGAGGGACTAGTTAGAGGTAGGGGTAGCAAAGTCTTTACTCTTTCCTGGACGGCTTTAAATAATGATATATGGAAAAGGATTTTTGAATTACCTCCTGATTATATCCCTCCTCAGTGGGACAATCTCCTTCTCGATGCCAATGAAGCCTTGCCCGAAATAGGTCCCTCAGTCGTATTAGCTGAAACGGCATTAGAAGTATTTATTTCACATATTCTCAATGAGTTGTCTAAAAATAGCACCATACCAAAAGACCTATGGAATTGGGTAAATAATAGAAACTGGTGGTTACAGGAACCAACAACTGAAGAACAATTTGATATACTATTAAAAACTCTTTTAGGAATTTCGCTAAAAGAAAATAATGATTTGTGGGAATCTTTTAAGAATTTAAAAAACGCAAGAAATTCATTTGTTCATGAGGGGATAGCCAAAATTGGACAAAATCCAATCTCGGAAAGAGAAGCACGAAAATTATTAGCAAAAGCGAATGAAATTGTAATATTTATTAAAAATAAATTACCAGAAGAATTACGGTGGCCAGAATATAAACATTCAATAAATGTAGAAGCAAAGAAAAAGATTATTTAAATAAAACACCGAACAAGACGCTACACCTGACCGCTAATCCGCTACGTTCCATAGCGGCAGGTGAGCTTGGTCGTTCGGCATAAAGGGAACAAGAACAATGTCATCTGTAAAAGCGCGAATGGCTGAAATCATCCAGGAGCAACCGGAGGATGCAACCTACGAGGAGATCATGCGCGAGCTTGCTTTCGAGCGCATGGTTGAGCGCGGACTGGCGGACTCCCGTACCGGAAGGGTTATTTCCAACGAAGAGATGGGTCGGCGGATTCGAACATGGCAGAAATAATATGGACGGAGGAGGCCGAGCGGTGGCTCAAAGACATACACGATTATATAGCGCAGGACGACCCTGCCACCGCTGAGAGGGTCGTATCTGGCATTTATCAACGCGCGCAGATTCTGCTCGAGTTCCCAGAGGTTGGGTACAAATACAGATCAGAGGGACAAATGCTTAAGAAACTGTTCCCTTTGGTCATTGTCAAGAGCTTGTGAAGCAGATAGTTCAAAGAACCGATAACCATCAGAAATCCATTTCAGATAGTAGGGAATATATTTTTCTTTTATCACGCTCTTACGCCTGAGATACTGTTCAAATGTCTTTAACATAACATAGTAGCATAATATATCTATTCAGTTTAATTATGTGGTTATGTTGAATCAGACCGAATTTTCGAGGCACTATTACGATACCACTGCTACCCTTGATGAGTGGGGTGCCTGAGACGTTTACCTGCAAAGAAGGAGGGTTCACTTGGGTTATCGAATAAAAGACGTAGGTGGTTTATGGCGCGATGTAGGGTAATTTTGATATATATGATAATAATTTAAAATATAAAATAGTAATTTACCAATGATTATTTATACGAGGTAGGAAATAATAGAATAAATATAAAAAGCAATGTTATGTCGGATAAAATATAATGCATAACACAGATTAAAAGGAGGCAAAATAATGAAAAAGCAATTAAAAGTAAATCAAGTTTCTTTATATAGAGAAATTGCTAAAAATTTAATAAATCCACTCGAAGTTATGAGAGAAGCCATTAGCAATTCGCATGATGCTTCAGCAAAAGAGATTATGATAAAAATAGATAGAAATCCTCAATCAAATAAACTAGTTGTAGAGATTGCTGATGATGGAAATGGTATGGATGAAGAAGGATTTGGACGATTTTTTAATCTTGGTGATTCACTAAAATTAAAAAATTTAATAGGGCAAAAAGGACTTGGCACAAAGACATATTTTAGAAGCGCAAGGTTATCTGTAGAATCACAAACTAGTGATAAAAGATATAAAGCAATTTTAAATGCACCTTGGGATACTTTAAATAAAAATATATTGCCGGAATACGATCTAACAGAAATTGATTATGTCCCGGGGAAGAATGGGACTTCAATAATAATTGAAGATTATAAGACAAATAATCCTGAACGATATTATAACTTTGATACTTTAAAAGATTATATTTTGTGGTTTACAGCAGCAGGTTCTTTTAAAACAAAATTTGCGGCTTCATCCCGAAAGTCAATATAGATCGAGGTACATCCTCCATCTTATCCTCGGCGGTGATAAACAATATCATATTGAAGAGCATATACACTAATTGGGGGTATCTTGGGGGTCCCCTGCTGATGCCCGTTTGAAATTACTGGCAGCTTACCCAGAAGGGGATTCCCAACTCCTTTGCCCTCCCAATATAGAGCACTCTTTTGATGTTATACGCCAATACTTTTATTGCGAGTTCTCTCCGCTTTAACCAACCTTTTATGCTTTTGATATTGGGACCAAAACATCTTTTGATGCTTGAGAAAACTGCCTCTACGATGCTTCTTATGTGATACTCGTCCATCCATTCAT
>JAFNKG010000133.1 GCA_017883965.1 Candidatus Methanophagales archaeon
ATGCGCGCGCGGGGTAACACGAATAACTGTTCTCAGACAGAAAGTGCAGATAGCTAAACTTCCATAATTTTATCTTAGAGCTGCTAGAACATTCCTAAGTAGGTCTTCTTTACTATCGAAACTGACTTGCTGAAAGTCACCTAAATTCATCTTCTCTTTTTCTAAGCTAATAGTTATTTGTGAACCTAGAGTGTAGTGTCTGTACACCAAGAATGTCTTGTTATTATCTCGAGCTATCTGTATCTCTTTTTTCAACTCTCTTGAGGTTTCTATTCCGTTTGTCGCTATTAGCAAGAATTTCTTGCTTTTCTTGATAGATTCGTTGCGCGTTCTTATCCATGTCTGTTTACCCTTGAATTCTTTAGGAATATCAATTATATCAAGAAATGCTGAAATGTGTTCTCGTTCAAGACCGCTTTTTAGATGTCTTGCGAAATCCAAACCTGTGTCCCTTCGGTATGCAATAAAAACCTCGTAACTCTTAGCCCAATATGGGGCTCTTCCCTCGCCAGATTTTTGGGCCATTTGCTCCATCTTCCAATCATGATCCTTCCAATCACCAGTCACAAACTCGTAGATTCTCTTCATACGGTCCTCTTTTCTACCGCCTACAGTAATGTCATACCACCGGCACACTTCCTTTAATTCTTCATCATTCATAAAATCAAGGAAATCGTATAAAGACCAGTGTGCTTCAAATCTCAATCTATCGATAAGCTCATCTATTGTCCCACTAACCGTCAAATCAATAGAATGAAGTGCTTCTTTCAAGGCTTGCTTATCGAAACAAGTTCTAATAAACTTGCGAAGGTTCATATCTAAAATTCTATGGTATCTGCTTAAAAGCATTGACTTATGCTGACATTTTGGAAGACTAAAATGCGTGCGCGATTTCGTGATCAAATAAGAGATGATCCACAATGAGGGCAGTATGTGTAATTGCCTGATGGTAGTTCTTTATTGCATTTTGGGCATGTTTGTATTTCAGCATCTGCGAGTTTGACTGCAATTCCATAACAAGAGCCAGAAAACCCAGCAAGTCCGGCTGGTTCATAGGTTACATTGATGATGCCTTCTGCTCCCATTTTTTCTGCTTTCTTC
>JAFNKG010000066.1 GCA_017883965.1 Candidatus Methanophagales archaeon
AGAATCCTAACCTGCCTACACTCGCATAGTGCAGCAACTGCGCAAGTCCCCAACCGTTCAATGCAGCCTGCGTATTTCCTGTCCCACTTGCAACAGCGGTAGCAGAACCTGCAGCCTGGCATGCCGCCCTGACAGAACCGCCGAAGTGCGATTCCGCAGTTGTCGGATACGCCTCGTACTGCGTCAGGCAGTAATCAGACTCCGCTCTTATCAGCTTCTCGATGTTCTCCATGTTTATCTCTGCTGCACATCTGTCACCGAACATGTCCACTGCAATCTCGTCTCCTTTGTAGCAGAAGTCCTCCAGGATGTTATCCGTGTATGTTGCCGTTGCGTATTGCGTGAAGCCTACACCACCAGACATGTACGTTCCGAACCACAACTGGTCATAGACCAGCGCACCAACCGCGATAGCCTCTAATTCTGCCCTTACCGGGTCATTCGGGAACAGTGCGGGAGACCTCGTGCAGTCGCAACATATACCTAAAGGCATTCCGCCAGGCTCGTTGTGCGCCCTCGCTCTCCTGACCGGCATGTAGTTCGACAGCATAATGACAGCCGCGTGCTTCGCATAGAATGCGAACTCTCCGGTTGCCGACTCACCTGCACACATCTTGTATGCGTTTATCATCGACATCCCGACCTGCATGCCTACCCATCTGAACATCGTTCCACCGTCTGTTGCCCTGCCTACGATCGTTGGCATCCAGAGAACGTGCCATAGCTTCTTGCCTATTGTTCCTTTCAACTGGTCTGCCTGCTCACCAGGACTCACCCAGCCTGCCGGGAACTCCTTGTTTATGTCCAGCACCATTCTCCTGTCCAGAGCGTCTGCTAAGTCGTCATCACCGGTAAACGCCTTTGTGTAGGAGTCAGACACCAATCCCGGCTTTGTCTCCACCATGTGCTCCTGAATGGTCGCTGCACCCGGTAATGCGTGGTTCACCACCTCTAAGTAGTGGCTTATGGTGTCGGGTGTGACTTCCTTACCCAATCTCGTCTCCAGCAGTGCATGCGCATCATCCATTCCAAGAATAATTACCCTCCTCATGTCGTCCCAGCACTGCTGCATTGCCGCATTATTTACCCAGTCCTTTTTATATAGGCAGGTCTTAATATAGTGATGCAGAAAGATGAGTGCGAAAGCGATTGAAGAGGAAAGGGTAAAAGCGAAAGCAGAGCTCGAGAGAGACGCTAAAGCTTTTAGCGAAATCAAAGAGGTAAAGGTAACTCTCATGGGAAGAGGCGAGAAAATCAGGGAAAACCGCGCACGGCTTATAAAGCTATACTGCAACTGGAGAGGTTCAGGCCCTAAGGAACTGATGGAAGAAGCGAAAAGAGTAGGTGTGAAGGAAACAGAACTGAAGTTAAAAGAGTTTTATGACTGGCTCAGGACTGACTATGTAATACCCGAAAAAGGAGGGAAGAGAAAAGGAGAAAGAGGACTGGCACCTCGATCAGCAGGTCGGATTATTGAAGATGTACGGGTATTCTATAAGGAGAACGATATTCTCATAGGTAATTTACACTTACCAACACCGAGGAAACTAAAAGAGAACTTCAGAAAGTTCATATCTGCACAAGATGTAAAGCGGATGTTAGATGTTTGTGAGAGAATACGGGACAAAGCGGTCATCCTGTGCGCATTCCAGGCTGGGCTGGGGATGAAAGAACTTATCACGCTGAACTATGGAGACGTGGCTGAGGGTTTAGATAAAGGCGAGATTCCACTTACTTTACATCTCATGAGAGAAAAGGAGGGGATAGAATACTATACATTCTTAGGGGAAGACGCAGTTGATATATTAAAATGTTATATCAAGCTTAGAAGAAAAGGCTCAAGATATCTGTCTCCCGAAGACCTAAAAAACGATTCTCCTCTCTTCATATCAGAATCTAACCGTCGTAGAAAGGAGCGTGTAAGGGCTTATGAAGGTGGCATAAACAGAGCTATGCAAGCAGTAGCACTAAGGGCAGGGCTGATAAATGAAGAAGAAAAAGGGAGAACAATAAACACTGCGGGAATTCATGCCTTACGTGCCTCTTTCTCCACTATCCTTAGAGATCAAGGTGTTCCTCCAGACTATGTAGAAGAGATGCTTGGACATAAGCTTCCTTATGATGGTGCTTACATGAGAGCAACGGTAAACCGGCTAAAAGAGGCGTATATGAAGGCATATCCGGCATTGAGCATTAAACAGGTACTCGTGAAGCCACCACAGAAAGAAGAGTTAGATGAACGGCTCAAGGATTATTTAGCAAGAGCAGGCATAACTAATAACATGGGCAGTGTCTATAAATGCCCTCATTGTAGTAGAGATATTGATCAAAACTGGAAGGCATGCCCTTATTGTGGCTCGGATATCGGGATAACAAAATGTCCTAAATGTGAATTCACCGTTTCTGCATCCTGGATGTTCTGTCCTTATTGCAAAGAAAAACTGAAGTAAGAGTGATGAAGAAAAGATGAGCGAAGCTGCAATGCCGGAAGTGTTGGACTCGTTAGCGAAAATAGGGGAGCAATGGGAATTAGGAGAATCGGTGTGGCGTGTCTGGGGCTGCATACTGCTCCATTCCTGTCCCGTATCGCAGAAGGAAATAGAAGAAGGCACGGGCTACGGCAGTGGATTGATCACCATAAACTTGCAAAAATTGAAAATGGCGGATATGATTAATGAAATCAACATGGGAGGGGACATCCGTTATTATGTTAATACCTCTTTAACTGATGCTTTTGGTAAGTTCTCGAAACGGTTTTTCGAGGATAACATAAAACCGGTGATCGTACTGCTGTCTGAAAACTTGGATAAAATAGAGAATGCAAAAGTGAAAAAAGCTTTATGCGAACTTATAAATGAATGTAAGAAATTAAATCCTCTGGTTCTTGTCCTCTCCGAGATAATCGAGGATATAAACACAAGTGCGATAGCCGGGGAGGAAATGAAAGAGAGAAATGGGATAATTGACTTCACGGGAACATTTAGAAATAGCATAGCAGACATAAAAGAAGGGTCTAAGATGGTGTTTACAGGCTCGGTAGCAGTATGCACGCCATTTATCGAATTGCTCGCTTACACGGTAAGAGACAGAGGTTTTGAGATGTTATATGTGCCGAGAGCAAATGCGAAGGAGGCAAGGAAGATAAAGGAGATAGAGAACATAGGGTATACCGTTGTAGATGAAAAGGGAAATCCCAAGGACCCTGATGCAGTGGTAGTGCTTGGTGGATTAGCGATGCCAAAGTTTGGATGCTCGCCAGAGGATGTCACTCGTATGATTGAAGATATATCTGGAGAGAAGAAACCGAAAATCATTGGTGTCGGTTTCATGAACACGTTTGAGCGTGCGGGATGGGATAAGAAGATAAATTTTGATACGCTGATAGATGAGACCGTAGTTAAATAGATATTCAAAAATCTCTCAAATCACCTTTTTCGCCACTGAATACGTCTCTTCCATCTCTTCTTCAGATGTTATGCCAACGCTTATCGAGACTGCATATCTGTAAATGAATTTGAACAAGGATTCGGTTGGTTTCAAGCTACCTGCGGCTAAAGGCTTTATCGCTATCACTTGCCTGTCAGTGTTTTCCAATGCCTTCAGCGTGCTTTCATAATCCGGCTCCATTGCATACCCAACAGGGTTTACAGGAGCAAGATATACATCAAAATCAAATCCCGCTTTGTCCATTTCTTCTATCGTCTCGCCTGGATAGTGAGTAGATGCAGCGGGTGACGCACCCATATCTCTTATCTTCTTTATCCATCCATTTATTCGGTGGTCAAGAGCATCGCAAAAAAGAGCATGTATTGCTACTATCTCAGGCTTCAAAGGCTTTATCAGGTTCAAATCCTTCTCGAATTTCCGACCACTCGTTATCACTGCCGCTATAAAGAATTTCTCACCCATTTCCTTCTCCGCTTCTTTCAACGCTTTCACCAAAGGTTCATAAACGATGAGCTGAATTGCTTTTACATCAAGAGTTGCGGATTTTATGAATAATTTCTCCATGTTGCTCTCGTTATAAAAGAACATTTTTCGATATTCGTATGCTTTCCTTCCAAACTGTGCAGCACCAATGAAGGGTGAGGTTCCAAGCATGAGCGCGGGTATTCGTGCCTGCATCTTTCTTTATGTTTATATCTCTGCTACGTTTTTATATGTGGCCATTACTATTACTTATTTATTGATGGCAAAATAAGAGCACCGGACAAGTCATGGATATATCAGAAGAGGAGGAATATGGAAGATTTGTTAAGGAAGCGAAAAGAATAACGAGATGTGTAGTGTGTGGTAAGGAAACAGATAGTCCCAAGATATTTGGTAAAAGCTTTTATTGCGACGATTGCTATTATCTTGATGTGGAGATGGTAGGAGATGCAGTAGGTATATGAGGAGTGAGAAAAAATGGGAGAAGGAAAAGTAGCAGTAAGATGCGCGATATGTGGAACGGAAACGGATGAGTGGTTGGAAAGAGCGGGAAAGAAACTCTGTTCAAAGTGCTATATGTGGGAAGAATCGATGGCAGAATCCGTAGGTCGTGGAGAATAAAAAAAAGAAAAAAGAGGGAACTTGTAAGGAACTCTCTTCTCTGACCCTCCCTATTTTGCATACATATTTGCTAAAAGTATTGCTCGTTGCTTTACGAGGTCGGCGCCACAATTCGGGCACTTACGTAATGGCTTGTTCACCTCTCCGTTGCAGACCGGGCATTTCACGAACTTGTGCTCCAGCACATCACCCCGCAAGAATCCGAGATGTTTTTCCATCAAATGCGCGGTTACTTTATCTACCAGCTCCTCTTTGTTCGGTCCCTCTACTTTATAGATGCATTCTGGACAAATTGCTTCTGTCATTTTTATCACCGTAAACTAAATTTTTTTACCTCTATTTATGTTTTTCGATTTTTTCTTTCCGATTTTGAGAACTTCAACCTAAACCGCTCTCAAATCCTCTTTTTTCGTTATTTTACACATCGGTAATTGCTCAAAAATAAAGAAAAAAGAGGGGACTTGTAAGGAACTCTCCTTCTCTGCCCCTCCCTATTCTTTTGAATACGTCTTCGCTAAAAGTATCGCTCGTTGCGTTACGAGGTCGGCGCCACAACTCGGGCACTTGTAAAGTGGCTTGTTTACTTCACCATCGCAGACCGGGCATTTCACGAACTTGTGCTCCAGCACGTCGCCCTGCAAGAATCCGAGATGTTTTTCCATCAAGTGCTCTGTTATTTTTTCTACCAGCTCCTCTTTGTTCGGTCCCTCTACTTTATAGATGCATTCTGGACAAATTGCTTCTGCCATTTTTATCACCGTAAAGTAATTTTTTCTTTACATCTATTTATGTTTTTCGTTTTTTTCCTTCCAATTTTGAGAACCTCCACCTAAACCGCTCTCAAATCATCTTTTTTCTAAAAGAAAAGGATTGATTAAACATCCAAAACGACCCTTGCCTTCCAAACCTCGTTCTTCTTTATCTCCATCATGTTATACGTAACTGCTTTTATTATTATGCCGGATTCGTGTTTGGAAGGGTCGAATTTCCCTCCTTTGCACTTACCGCACATACTAAAATTGGCTAAATTCACTTCTATATCGAATTTTTTCATGACCAGCGATTCTGCCTCGAAGAAAAAAAGCATTTCGTCCAGCCAATCGAACATCAAGCTGTAAAGGTCTTCTGATTTTATTTCTACTTCTCGTTCCTCCTCCTCTTCTATCTCATCTACAGCAGTCATGAAGCTGTAAGTAGCGATAGCGGCATTGGCAAAGAGCTCCTCCAGCGTCTCGCCATACGCTTCGAATCCCACATCTGAGGGATGCTCGATATATCTTATCTTATCCTTTCTTTCCATTTTTGCATGGTACTTGTTTACCGCTGAGCCCGCAGAGAACACAGAGAGTCTGGAAAATCATTTATCTCATCTCAGCGCTCTCCGTGATCTCGGCGGTAAACAAATACAAATTTAACATTTAAATAGGCTTTCGCTATTATTTAAGTATGCGAGCAACAAAAGAGGTGAATAATCAATACATGAAGAATGAAACAAAGAAGAATTTAAGGTTAGTTGTTGTTTTGGGCGTTCTCTTTCTTGCATGCTTAATTTGGATTAGCAGACCATTGTTGCATTGGTTCTTTATGTTTGCATATAAGAATCCAGCTTTTTGGGAGCCTTTGCTTCTGATTGGCATAATCTATGTTATTTACAGCATTTACAGTTACAGTAAGAGCAAGAAAATAATAAAAGAGGGAAAACCGCCAGATAAAAAGAAAAAGAGCTTAAGTTCCCCTACCAAAGGCTCAAAAACGACTATCACTCTAATACTGATACTAATTATTGGCTGGGCGATATTGGGTCCTTTTCAGGTGATGTACTCTCAATGTTATTTAGCACGACATTTAGACACAGAAGAGATAACAGAACTGCCAGACATGGACCCTTCGGTGGTCAGAATCATGCCCCAATTCGTGGCTGAGAGATATGCACGCGATGCACTTCAGTATCCCAGATTCAGGCTTGGAACGGCGGACATCGCATTTGTAGCTGAAAAGCCTTCTTGGATCTTTCCGCTCGTTCCTGACGGTTTAATCAATTTCTTCGTGCTTAAGGACAAAGGAGCGGCTTATGTGGATATGAACACTTCACGGAAGAGTACGCACATTGTCGAAAAAGATATGGTGATAGGACCCGGAATGGGTGTACGCGACTGGTATAAATGGAAACTATACAAAAAAAAATATTGGGTAGATTATGAAGACCCTTATTTTGTACCCGTGGACGAGGAGTTATATATAGCAGTGCCAATTGTTTCTTACGAGTATCATTGGAGATTTCCCACGCTATATACAATACCGAGGTGGTCAGGAACTGCTTTGATTAATTCAGAAGGGGAAATTGAGTTTTTAACTCCGGAGGCGGTTTTGGAACATTCGGTGCTGAAGGATCAGAAGTTATATCCTGAGCGCCTGACCAGATATTATGTCAATAGTTTCAGATACGTTCATGGAATCGTTAACAAATTATTCTACCATCATGAACAATTAGAGATAGCAGAAGTGCCAGGGCAACAAAACGAACAGCCGTTTTTAGTGGTTACAAAAGAAGCCAATGGGGCTGCTGCGATGAAATGGTTCATTGCTTGTGAACCCTATGGTGCTGCACACGGAATCTACAAAATTTTTTTGATAGATGCAAGGACAGGGGAAATCTGCTTTAACGAACAACCAAAAGCCGAAGCGTTGATAGGACCTGTTAAAGCATGTGATTATGTTCGAAAGGCAAATCCAATCGTGGATTGGAATAGGATGATTCCGGTTGAGCCCATTCCTGCAGTATCATACGGGGAACTGTATTGGGAAGTCAGGGTAATCCCAAATGATGGTTCTGGAGTCGCTTATACGGCATTTGTTGATTCCAAGACATCGGATGTGACTGAATTGCATACAGATAAAGCGATTGCAGAGTTTATAGCGGGGAAATATATTGCGGAAGAAGTTGAAAGAAGAAGGGAAGGGGAAGAAGAACCCACGGTGGAAGAGCTAATTGATGAGATTAAAAGATTATTGGGTGAGTTGGAAAGGAAGGTAGGGGAAAGTAAAAGCGGGTAAGTAAAGTCGCGCAGAGAAGGTTTTTTTGCTGATATAGGTAAATAAGTAAACCTCTGCAAATCACCATTTTCAAAGGTCTTCTAAAAACTTAATCACCCTGACGATAGTCTCGTTTACCGGTGTAGGTATGTTATGTTTTTTACATAGGTCCACAAAAATACCGTTTAAAATTTATAAGAGGAAATATTTATAAGATGATGGTATATTTATAAGTGATGATTGATAGATTAGTGGAGACCGAATTATGATAGAAAGCATAGACGAACTTAAAAAGAAGCATAAAGGTTTATGGCTTGCGATAAAAGTCGCAAGTCGAGATGAGCAGGGGGTACCGGAAACGGGCGAAGTAGTGGCAAAAGCGAAGACGCATCATGAACTTCATTTAGTGATGGACGATGAAAATGTCTATGAGACGTATGCAGGTGATGTGCCAACAAAGGCGGTGTTATTTTGAGAATGCGTAGGAAGATAGGGATTCCTCCAATAGTTCCAATTCAAGTAGGTAGTCAAAAAGTTGTAAAGGATCTTGATGCTCTTATCGATATGGGGTCGACATATTGTGTAATCTCTTTAGAGGATGCCGTTGGCATGGGTTACGAACCATGGAAAGCGATGACTATACCAGTTGGTACTGCTGGTGGGATGATTACAGCCCCTTTACTCAAAATTGGATTTGTAAACGTTCTTGGATTCAAAATTGAGAATGCAGAGGCACTCGTAAAGGACTTGACAGAAGTTGGAGTCGATGCTATTGTTGGTTGGAGCTTTTTGAGGCATTTCAAGTTTAGCTTTGATCCTGAAGGGGGTATTTTTGAAATTGAAGATTTTCGGTAGTTTCCTCCTCCAAAAACTTAATCACCCTGACGATAGTCTCGTTTACCGGCGTAGGTATGTTATGCTTTTTACCAAGGTTCACGAAAACACCGTTCAAAAAATCTATCTCGGTCTTTTTACCTCTTTCTATGTCACTAAGCATTGAAGAGTGATGTTTTTCAGTTTGAGGTATCTGCTCACGCCGTAGATAATCCAGGTATTCCTCTGCACGCTCCCAAAATAGTTCGACTTTTTCCGCTTCTGCGACTTTAAAAGCCTCGTGAATTAAAGCTTCGATAATCGCAAAAGAATGAGGATTTGCTAATTTGCCATACTCAACCCTGAAAATCGCACTTAGTGGATTTAACGCTGCGCTGAACAAGGCTTTAGCCCAGATATGCATCCGGATATTATCCACGGCATCTGAAGGTATCCCCGCCTCGTTGAATATCGCAACGATTTTTCTCAACCTCGGTGTGATTTCGTTATCGAACTCGCCGATCTTTGTAGTATCCGCAGAAGCGGTCACTTCTACTTCCCCGGGGTGTAATGTCACAAATCCTGTTATAACCATGCCACCCATTGTGTGCTCTTCCCCGATATACCTTGCTATAATCTCCTCATTGCCTATGCCATTCTGCAAGCTAATAACTACCGAATCATCAGCAATAAGCGGTTGCAATTCTCTTATCGCATTTTCAGTATCAAAAGACTTCGTTGTTAGCAAGACCACATCAGGTTCGTAATTCGCGTTTAGTTCTGACGTTGCTCTTATGTTTCTGATTACGTGTTCGCCCCATATCCCGGAGATTCTGAGCCCCTGCTCTCTTATGGGTTTTATATGCCTTTCTCTACCAATAAACGTAACGTCATATCCAGCATCAGCTAACATACCGCCAAATGCACTTCCCAATGCTCCCGCACCCATTACAAGGAATTTCATTCTATCATAAATAACTATATTTATACGACGTTATAATTCTGTGTTATAGAATGAATGAAAAAATTTTGGATGTAAAGAATCTAACGAAAAGCTTTGATACGAAAATCGTTCTCGACAACCTCAGTTTTGAGGTTAAAAAGGGGGTGGTCTTTGGATTGCTCGGACCGAACGGTGCGGGAAAGACGACGATGATCAGGATAATTCTCGACATCATAAGAGCAGATCATGGAGCGATAAAGATATTCGGAGAAAAATTTGATGAAAATCTTAAAGAGAAAATCGGTTATCTTCCCGAAGAGAGAGGATTATACCAAAAAATAACGGTTCTCGAATGTTTGAGGTATTTTGCGGAACTTAAAAACGTAAAAAAATCCGAGGATAAGATAGATTTTTGGCTTGATAAAGTCGGTCTCATGGATTACAAAAAGAAAAAGATGGAAGGGTTAAGCAAAGGGATGCAACAAAAAATTCAACTTGTTGCGGCGTTCATTCACAACCCGGAACTCTTAATTTTAGATGAACCTTTTTCCGGGCTCGACCCCATAAATACAAAGATGGCGAAAGACATTCTACTCGATTTGAAGCGTGAGGGAAAGACGATAATCTTGAGTACGCATCAGATGGATCAAGTTGAGAGGACGTGTGATCGAATTCTGATGATTAATCGGGGTAAAAGAGTTCTTTACGGTTCGCTCGATGAAATAAAAAGCAATTACAAAGAATCCTTAGTTGTGGAATACGAAGGAGACCTGGGGCGGATTGAAGGTGTAAAAAAGATAAACGATTACGGAAAATATGCGGAACTGAGTTTGGAAGAGGATATAGAGCCGCAAGAAGCTCTTAAAAGATTAATCGAGGTTGTGAGGATTAGGAGATTTGAGATGAAGGCACCTTCTTTGAACGAGATTTTCATCGAGGTGGTAGAAAATGCGTAAAACGTTCATCGTCGCGAAACATGAGTTTCTGGCAACGGTAAAAACGAAAGGTTTTATTTTCAGCCTGATTTTGCCGTTATTAATCCTTCTACCGATGGTGTTTGCGATGGGGTTCATTCCGCAAATGATTTCTGAAACACCGCATAATATCGGTTTCGTGGATGAGACGGGAACGCTGCAAACAAGCGAGAATTTTATCAAATTTGAAGACATCGGGAACGCAAAGAAAGCTCTGTTGGAGAATGAGATAAACGCGTTTTTCGTTCTTCCCGCGAATTATTTTGAAACAGGGAAAATTTCTGTGTATTCAAAGGGTGGATTCTTCAGTTCTCGTCCAACCAGTTCGATAGAGGCATTTTTGATAAGCAATCTTCTGCGGGAGTCAAACTTAGACGAAACCTTGAAAGAACGAATTAAAGAGCCTGCAAATGAAGAGGTCATTACGCTAAATGAAAAGGGCGAGGTCGAAGAAAAGAGTGGTGTTGGATTTCTCATACCTTATGCGCTCGGCATTCTTCTACTGCTCGCTATAATGACTTCTTCCGGGTATTTGATGCAGGGAATCGTGGCAGAAAAGGAAAATAAGACAGTAGAGATTTTGCTCTCCTCTCTGTCTGCAAACGAACTGCTCAGCGGTAAAATTTTAGGATTCGGCTCTGCGGGACTTTTGCAGGGTTTAGTTTGGTTTTGTTCTGTAGGAATAATACTATTTTTAAGCCCGTTCGCCTCGTTATTTCAAGGAATTCAAATCTCGTGGATTTTAATTCTTGCAATTGTCTATTTTACTCTGGGCTATCTCTTGTTCGCTGGCTCAATGGCTTGTGCTGCGGCGCCTGCAAGCACTGTAAGAGACGCACAACAGGGAGCTATGATATTTACGATGTTGGGTATCTTGCCGATGATACTGCTCAACATCATCATTAAGGCACCAAATTCGGTCATCGCGAAGGTTCTGACGTACGTGCCCTACACCACCTCTGTAACAACATTGATGCGAATTGCATTGGTTGAGGTTCCGATTTACGAGCTTGTGGCGAGCCTCTCGATACTTGTGATTTCCGTTCTCATAATGATCAAGCTTTCCGCGAAAATATTCAGAACCGGAATTTTGATGTATGGAAAGAAGATGAAGATTAAAAATATTTTTAGGTATCTCAGGGAATGAAAAATCCTGAACGGTCTTTTGTCCTAACGTTTTCATCCGCACCATGTGCATTGCTCTCCATGGAACTGTCAATGGCATTACGTGCGAGCCCCATATCCCGGAGATTATGAGCCCCTGTTCTCTTATAGGTTTCATGTGCCTTTAGGTCAGGATGATGACGGAAGTATCAGGTGCATGAAATAACAGTGAGATGATTTTGTTTCTTCTGATATTTTACCGTATCAACCGCCCAAATAAGCTGCTAAGCCCTCTTCTGCGCTGTTTAGCCACCATCTCTTCCCACTCTTCCAACGCTTTTTTATCCTTGTCACCAGTATAACCCGCTTCTGATTTTTCCTTTAATCGTTCCAACTCACCGGAATCTAACCACGCGCCATTACAGACAAGACAGACATCTATTTCTACATCTTCTGCATATTCCAGGTCCATCAATCCGCCGCAACGAGGGCAGACCAGTTTACTTTCACTTTGCGTGCCTATCCGCTTGGTCAGGTAATTGGCAAGTTTCCTGTCGCCAAGTATTTTTTTTAGTTCGTTATTGTCAAACCAAATGCCCTGACATTTCGGACAGACGTCTATGATAACATTGGGACCTACCACGTCCACTTCCACCTTCTTCAGCTCCACCCAGCATCGTGGGCACTCTCTGTTTTTTTCCATCTGTTTCTTGCTATACATATTTCTATAAACCTGCTTTTTTAAAAAGGGTTATAGCTTGACATTGTCAGATTAACCGCAGAGTGCACGGAGAACGCAGAGGATGTAGGTTTAGGTTTTAGGGTTACTAATACCTGACAACTAACCCCTAACCCCTTATTTTCTCTGTGAATTCCGCGTTCTCGGCGGTAAATTTTAAATATGACAAAGCCAAGGTAAGGATAAAGTGATAATTAAAGAATTGGAAGAAGTGAACCAATATATGCACGATAGATTGTGCTAAAAACATACAAAGTTTCCATCTTTGATTTGTTTACATATATCAATTATAACTTTTCTGCCCGTACCTTCGCAGACATTAATTCTATCTCCAAATAATTGTCTATAATTATTTACAGTCTCCGAACAATTTTTTTTAGTATCAGAATCAGATCTTGATCTGCTTGAAATGTAAATGTTTGCATCATCATGGCTTCATCCCAAAAATAGGGAATGTAATCTATGTTTAGTAGCACGTGAAATCTTCGTATTTTTACCCAAACGTTC
>JAFNKG010000067.1 GCA_017883965.1 Candidatus Methanophagales archaeon
GTTCGGAAATCTCGTATTTTGGACTTGTTCAATTGGCATCTATTATGATGCTGTGGAGGGTTTTGGGATGAGGTCAACGTTAGCTTTCATTACTCTCTCTTATACCACAAAGATAGCCTATGCACTTATGGGAAGATTCTTCGCTTATATGAAACTTTCGTATTAGTAAGAATGTGAGGTATGAAGAAGCGAAAGGGATAGGATATGAACAGCCAAAAATTTGCAGACCCTCTCGCCGTCATCGTTTATTACTGAAAGGCATAAACGATTCTAACGCTGGCGCTAACCTCGACCTCTGAAGGTGTTATGGGTGTAGGAGCAGGTGTTGGGACGGGTAGGGCCTCAACAGCCATTGGAATGCGAACGATAGGTGGGTAGTAATCCGTCACAGAAATCTTTACGGGATACATGCTCACTATCCTCATCTCTCCAGCCACAATTTGCTCCTAGCATTTTTAACCGCCTTGCTTAACGCATCGCTGTATGCGTTCTCCCTTAACGCATCAGAAAGCTGGAATGTGATCGAATCAATTCTATTCGCACTACCACTCATCCTCCAAAAGTTTTTCAACTTCTTCCATAAGCTTCTCTACGGCGTTCAAACCATCTTCAACCTCATCCCGAGAAAGCTCTCTCATTTCAGAGCCAATCTTCACGTTCCCATAAAAATCAATATTCCTCACTTCCCAGAGGGCATCTATCTTATCCTGATATTTTTCGAGTAATACCTTTGCCCGCTCCCTTCTCAAAAGATGGCTTGGATAATCCATTCCATTCTTTTTCTTTGTCAATGCGATGATCGCGGATTCAAAGGCTGCGTATGCCAATCCGGCAACTCCTGCCATATCGCCTCGTTCATAAAGGACTTTTGCAGATTTTAACAGCTCTTTTGCCCTCTCCAAGTCTAAATCAGCCATATTCTTTCACCTTCACGCACAATCTCTTCCTCGAGTATCTTTATTTTTGATTCTATATTTATATCTTCAACCAATATCTCTCGTTTTGGAATCGTTGATCTTCTGTGCAGCAAAGACTCAACCTCGCCCAATGTTATCTTCGCGATACTTTTATAATATTTACTCGCCTCGTTTTCCAGTAATTCTGCCTTCTTTAAAAATTCTTTTGCCTTTTCAATGCGGTAAATCAAATAAGACTTTGGAAATGATCTTAAGTTCGCGACTATCTCAAATACATTGCCTTTATACACGACACCATTTAACAACGCATCCAGGATAACGAAGTCGAGTGAATTCGTGATGTCATCCCACGAATAATTATGAATCTCAAAGCGATGGGGTAAGAAATCAAACCTCATGGCATTTATATCCTTCCCACTAACCACGCAAATATCTATGTCGCTTTTTTCAGTTGCCAGACCCTGTGCAACGCTTCCGAATAGGATGAACAATTCGACATCGTTCTTTACCTGTTCATAGAAGAGGTCAATGACATTTTTAAAGCTTGTTGGCAGATTATACCTCCTTTCGGTCATAAATAAATTCCACATTATTTTTATTATACTAATCTCTGAATTTATCCTAAATAGCTTCTTCTTTCCTGTTTTTTGCTCGATGATTAGATTATATCCCCGCAACACCTTCAAAATTCTTAGAACATTTGATTTTGATATTTTTAGATGTTCCGATAGTTCTGTTAATCCAAAGGATAGGTATGGTTTTAAGGTTAAAAATCTCAATACTTTCATCGTGTTCTTTGTTGCGATTCGCTCCAGATTAAATTGTTCTCTTTTTAGTACCATACGTTCTAATTATACGATAACAATATATAAAATCTTTGTTCAATCGGGGCTGAACAATCAATGCATAGATTAACAAGATTATGAGGTTTTCTTCCCCAAAATCTGATCTCGAATCCTAAACGAAATCTTTATTAATCCATCATAGGCATTACGAAAAACGGTCTTCGATTTCACCGTCATCGCGTATTACTGAAAGGCATAAACGATTCTAACGCTGGCGCTAACCTCAACCTCAGAAGGTGTTATGAGTGTAGGAGCAGGTGTTGGGACGGGTAGGGCTTCAACAGCCACTGGAATGCGAACGATAGGTGGGTAGTAATCCACCACAGAAATCTTTACGGGATATATACTCACAATCCCCAATTCTCCAGCCACAACGTCTGCTTTGTTCCCGGCATTTTTAACCGCTTTGCTTAACGCATCGCTGTATGCGTTCTCCCTTAACGAATCAGAAAGCTGGAATGTGATCGAATCAATTCTATTCGCTCCGCCCATTACCGCAGCATCTATTGCCTTCCCCGCATCTTCTGGCTTGCATACCGCTTCGATCAAGTTCGTTGCGCGGTATCCAACAATTACGCTTTTTTGCCTTTTCCCTTCCAGCGTTTCCTCTTCAACCCACTCGTAGATTGGAGTTATTGAATATTGCCGTGTTTTCACGTCAGCTATTCCCGCCTTTTCCAGTTCGTCGAAAATGTTCGTCATGTTTTCCGAATTCGTCGCGGCGGCATCTTTAGCTGTTAACGCTTCGCTTACAACCGCAATCATTACGTGTGCCTCGTCTGGAGTAATTTTAACAACACCACTCCCGCTTACCTCTATTGTTTTGTTAAACGCCTGCTGCTCTGAGAGCGAAGTGGTAAAGAACGTAGCTAAAACTATTACGGCAATCACTCCAAGCAGAATACCCGCAGCAAAGCCTATTTTATTAGTCATACTCATAAAAAGTATGGGCGTATAACGTTAAATACTTTTTGTCTTTAGTGCCGTGTCGGACAATTAAAAGCGTCGTGGATTAGTTTAAGATATTGTTTAGAAGAAGCTGATAAAAAACATAATAATTTAACCCCTATCAAATAAAGAAGAGGTGGAAAGAAGAATGAAATACAAAACGGGACTTTTTGATATGGATGGCACGTTAATTGATTCATCGGAAGCGATTGTGAATTCGATTAAGGAAGCAGCAAGAATAATAGGCTGGAGAATTCTAGGAGAAAACGAGGTAAAGGAAATAATCCACCTGCCAAGTTATCTCTCTTTTAAGGTTTAAGAGAAGCTTTTTGGTTTGGTTTGATCGACTCCCATTACGGTCTTCTTCTCAGTACCACGTATGCGACTGCCACGATTATCACGATAATGACTATTGCTATTATGACGACCAGTGGTACCACGGGGAATGGTGGTGGTGGCGTTGGCACAGGTGTAGGTGTTACCGCAGGCGGTGGTGTAGGTGTTACTACGGGTGTTGGCGTTGGTGGCGGCGCTACCGGTGGCGCTGCGAACAAAGCGAATAGCGTGAAGTGCGATACCTTTGCGGTTGCCGTGTGCACAGCGGTATCTATGGTCGTCTCGAGGTCAACCCATGCGGTGCCATCCCACATCCTGATCACCAGATCAGATTCACTGACTCCTTCTGGTAGATCTGCCGGGTCGTACGCAATCACAAGGTCAATTGGTGGCTCAAACGTTATGCCACCCGGACTGAACTCGAATGCGAGAATCGCACCAACCCTCCCGGCGGTTGTTGCCGTAGACAGCATAATAATCGAAGTTGAGAGTGGGTTACCTTCTGCATCCTTTATGACGGTGCCTTCTGGAATTATCAACGTTGCACCATCGACAGTTAACGTTGTATTTGATGTTACTGCACCTGTTGCCGGGTCCACCGGGACGTTGATCGGAGGTGCTCTTCTTCCTCCTCCACCATAAGTGATGGCCGGCGGCATCTTGAGCACCGTAATGGTTCTCGCCGCTTCATTATTCTCCTCATCAGATTCCACTATCACATCTTCTGAATCTGCAACCACTCTAATGCTATGATCTCCTGCCACTGCGGTCCACGTTATCGATGCGTTGGAAGGGGAGGTAACATTTACTGAGATTGTATCGTTGCCAATTAATGATGCGCCATCGAAGAATGATACTGTAAAATCACTTGCATTTGCATCACCAATATTTTGAACCAGTGCGGTTATCGTTACTGAATCACCCTCGGTTGGGCTCGTTGGAGAGAAGGTTATGTTTGAGGAGTTGAGTGTGAGGTCGGGCACCAGTACCGGACCTCCTTGATCAAAAATCACCCCATTTGCAATGCCATCATCATCACCCACGCCGCCGTCCGTGAGTTGAATCGTTATGATAGTATCGCCATCATTACTGCCCACCGGTAGGTTGTACCAGCGTGCCGGCTGGGGATTATTGGTCGAGCCGTTGGGGCCGTACTTCCAGTATTGGGAAGTGCTGGAGAGATTATCCGGGAGCTCGATCGTTACGGTTACGTTATCCCCCTCTTTCAGCCCGGCAATAGTAAAGGAGAAGAGGCCATGCGGGAAACTGGCGTCTGGCTTGCCCGCCGACGGTAGCGAGGATTCATTTACCGCCGAACCATTACTCAGGTAACCGGTACTGGCGGAAAGATTGGCGGTACCGGTGTGCGTCGCTGTTCCTAATGATACATTAGTGGTATTCCATAAGCTCTCGCTCATGAACGGATAATCATCATAATTCGTACCGGGATGCGGGACGTTCGTATCGCCGATCCCATCGCCGGCGATTGCATGCTTACCCGTGCCACTGCCATCGTCAACACCGGTATAATCAGACCAGTAGTTGCCTTCCAAAAGAACGGGATGATGCCAGTCGTTACTTGCATTATTGTCGTCATATGCACTGATGTTATTGTCAACAAGGTTATTGTAGAAAAGGAGGTTGCTGCTGGAGTTATTGATGTAGATGCCGTACTGCTGGTTTGGGCCGTTCAGAGTGTTGTTCTCGATTGTGTTGTTGCTGGCGTTGTAGAGATGGATGCCGTAGTTGGTATTTGAGGCAATTACATTGTTACTAACCGTGTCATGGTGCGTGTCATATAAAGAAATCCCACAATCAGAATTGTTTAGGACTCGGTTATTGGAGTAGGTATTATAACTCTTGTCCCATTCCACTATTCCAAAGTGATTATAAGACGCATTATTTCCATCTACAATATTGTTTTGTGCCGCCGTTGAAAGGATAATTCCCCAAATATTGTTGTTTGCGGTGTTGCCGGAGATGGTACTGTTGCTCGACGATTTCAGGACAATGCCGCACTCGGTGTTATTCGAGACCGTGTTGCTGGAGATGGTACTGTTGCTCGACGAATACAGGTAAATACCGTTGTCGGTGATGTTCGATACCGTGTTACCGGAGATGGTAGTGTTGCTCGAAAAAGCCAGGTGAATGCCTCCTTCGTTGTTTGACGCAGTGACATTTTCTATTCTGGAATTACTGGTATTAAAAAAGAGAACTCCCCACCCGTTATGCGTTATGGTTACGTCTTTCACGGTAATATTCGTCGAATCAATAATCCCCACAAAGCCTGCATCCTCTGGTATCTGCTGATCGTGCTGATTAATCCAGTAATAAACTGGTTTGCCATCCACCGTGTTGCTGGTATCGATATCGTGAATGAGGTAAGACCTCTGTTCCTCAGAAACCCTGAAGTTGTAGGTATTTCCTGCCATCGTATTGTTACTCAAGGTGTTGTTGCTGCTCGACGTACCTAAGGCAATGCCGTAATAGGTGTTGTTCGAGGCGGTGTTGTTGGTTAAGGTGTTATTGCTGGAGTAGACGAGATCGATGCCCCACCATACGTTGTTGTTTGCGATGTTGTCTGTAAGGTTGTTGCCGCTGGATTCTAAAAGGACGATGCCACTGTGGGTGTTGTTGTTTGCGGTGTTGTCTGTGTGATGTTGTTGTTGCTCGAATAATGCAGGTAAATGCCGTCGATGTTGTTCGAGACGGTGTTGTTGGAGATGGTGTTGTTGCTCGAAGAAGACAGGTAAATGCCGTAATCGTTATACGAGACAGTGTTGCCGGAGATGGTGTTGTTGCCTGAAACATCCAGCCTGATGCCGAATGCGTAGTCGTTTTTTGCCGTAATCTTGGAAACGAACGTGCTTGCGCTGAACGTGTTGCTGTTTGAAGTATCCAGATAGATGCCATAGGCATCATCATTCTCCGAAGTCACATTTACAATAGTCGTATCTGTGAACCTGTTATTGTCTGAATTCTTCAGCGGGATGCCGAGGGCGATGCGGTCTGAAGAGATATTGACAACGGAGGTGCTTGCGCTAAAGGTATTGCTCTCTGAATCATCCAGCGGGATGCCGTAGGCAAAGAAGTCTGAAGAGATATTGACAACGGAGGTGCTTGCGCTAAACCGATTGCTGTCCGAATTCTTCAGCCAGATGCCCGGTGCTATGAAGGGTGCATTAATGTCAGAGACGGAGGTGCTTGCGCTGAACGTGTTGCTGTTTGAAGTATCCAGCGTGATACCGTAGGCACAGTCTGCAGAGATATTGATAACGGAGGTGCTCGAGCTGAACGTATTGCTGTTTGAAGTATCCAGATAGATGCCGTAGGCCTCGGATTTTGCCGTAATATCAGCAACGGCGATGCTTGCGCTGAACGTGTTGTTGTTTGAAGTATCCAGATAGATGCCGTAGGCGACATTCCCGCCGCCAGTTGCAGAGATCTTCGTCACGATGTTATTTGAGATATTGCACTCGCTTGCGTTCTTCATGTAGATGCCTGCCACATCTTCAGTCGTGCCTTGCGCATCCCGAATCTCAAAACTCTGCAGGGTTACGTTTATTTGATCTGTGATGTTGAACACGTGGTTGTTTGCTCCACCTGCAGTAACCACTGCCCGCCCATTTATCGACTTTATTATTATGTTTGACTGGTTCACGACGACGGTTTCTGTCTCGGTGTAAGCAGATGCGTTTACGTGTATCGTCCTGTTTTCAGCGGTAACGCTATTTATCGCATCCTGAATCGTTGTATAGTCTTCAGGCACGGTCATAACCCCTGCACTCACAACACCTGAAGTCAGCGTAAGCACAAAAATAACTAAAATCGCTGCTACCAAACCCTTCTTCACAAAAGAGGGCGTTACTAAAGGAACGCGGTTCTTCCCGCCAATCGCGCTATTTACATCTTTCAAATCGCTTTTTTCATCCATTAAATTATTAAAGTGGTCTATTTCCCTATAAAAGCTTTTCTATTTTTTAAAATCAAATTTCAATTGATAATTGAACGCTAAATCCTTAAATATTTGTTTATAACGGTTTTCCATTTGGTTCCCACATAGTGAAACAATTTTTTACACTATTTGAAAAAAAATTGAAAATATTAAAATATGTTTAAATCTAAAATTCTATTACTTAAGCATACATACGAACCATTTCAAATTTTTCCCCATAGGTACCAGGAGGATAGGGATAGGACAGGTAAACGGTTTGTGGAGGATCATATAACCAGTTTAGCTATGGATAAAATCCCAATGATCGTAAACAAGACAAATAAAAATCGCTTAGTAGTATCCGTGGTTATTCGTTGGGCAATTTGTACACCAAGCTGCGCTCCGATTATAACCCCGGGTGCAGCGAAAAGGATAATGCTCAATACCTCAAGAAGTAAGCTGGTAGAGAAATGGGTATACATGTAAATGAAATGTGATAGTGATGCGATCAGTGCGGTAATTATTACGATAAAGACTGATGTTCCAGCTGCCACCGCTCCTTTTAATTTAATTCTCTTGATGAAATTATATTCATTTATCTCGCCGAGACCTGCAGAAAGCAAACCAATGAACAACCCTCCCAATGCACTGAGCAAATAAATTGATTCTTTACCATGCTCTATCCTGTAGCACCTATCTAATTTCCCAAATTTAAGATGAAGTTCATGAAACCTCTTATCTTTGACCAATATCTGCCTTTCTTTGTGAATAAAGGAAATACCCAAAATTATTATGGCAATACCAAAAATAAGCTGGAGGATCGATGGCTCAATTACTTTACCCAACAAAACGCCAATTATTGCTGAGGGTACGGCCAAAATAAGTATCTTTTTCCCTAATTTATAATCAATTAATTTTTTCCGAGCATAGCCAACGAAACCAGAGCTAAAACCAAAAATCTCTATGAAAATACCTGTACCGATAGCAACATCTGGTTTTAGATTGAGGAAGAGAAAAAATAGTGGGGAGAACAGAACTGCTCCGCCTATTCCCGCGGTCATTGCTATCGTCGCTACCAGGATGCTGATTGGAAACATAAACCAATAGGTCTGTTCTATCATCTTTTTGCTTAGAACTCTTAGTATTAAATTTATCCTTTATTTACGATAGAATATCACCTATGAATATTAATCCCTCCTAACTCACCCTATCTATAAATTAATCTTACCTCAGGTTCTAACCAACTGCTGCGGTTTTTAATAGAATAGTTAGCAATAAATATGTAAGCGCATATGCAAATGTTTGTTCCTATCTTCAAAAACACGTTGATGTGGATTTTACTAGCAGTAGTAATTGCTATGAGCGCATGCGTCTCCGATGTTCCACCGGGAAATGACTTAGAGCAAATAGATGACTGGAAAGACGTAGAGCTTACCGATGTCGCAACGGGAAGTACATTCAGGATCAGTGATTTTGAAGGCAAGCCCGTTTTGGTTGAAAGCTTCGCAGTCTGGTGTCCGACATGTAAGAGACAGCAGGATGAGGTAAAGGAATTACACAGGCAAGTAGGCGATGCAGTGGTTTCTATTTCCCTCGATACAGACCCAAACGAGGATGAGAACCGAGTTAAAGAGCATATTCAGCTTCATGGATATGAATGGTACTTCGCAGTTTCTCCTCCGGAAGTTACTCAAAAATTGATAGATGAATTTGGGGTCACGGTTGTCAATGCGCCGAGCGTGCCAATTATCCTTGTATGCGAAGATCAATCCACGAGATTTCTGAAAAGCGGTGTAAAATCAGCCGATACGCTAAAGGAGGAAATAGAAAAAGGATGTTAAAATGGCTGATTTGATAACAGGTATTGCCACATCATTTGTATTAGGCTTACTTACGCCTGTTGGTGCAGTCTGCGTTTTGCCATTATATCCAGGATTTTTAGTGTATCTATCACATAAACTCTCAGCAGATGCAAGTAAGAAGCTATATATCTCCCTTGGTCTTATTACCATATCTGGAGTAATACTATTCATGCTGCTTCTTGGATTGATATTCACAACAATCCTCCAGGTTTCCTTGACAAATGTTATCGCTATCGTTTCACCAGTTGCATTTATCATACTTGCAATTATCAGCATGTTGTTGATACTTAACTATGATATAGGGCGTTTTTTTCCTCAGTTTCATGCCCCCACCGCTAAAAATCCATTGCTCAGTGCATTTATATTTGGATTCTTCTTCGGCGCTATTGTCATCCCCTGTAATCCTGCATTTATCGCAGCATTTTTCACACGCGCACTCTTTGTGACGAATTTTTTTGCCAATATGTCGAATTTTTTGTTTTTTGGATTAGGTATAGGCTTTCCATTATTTGTCCTTTCTGTGGTTTCATCTGCCATGGGTAACACATTAATTAACTTTTTAATCAACCAAAAGAGATTGATAAATCTAATAGCCGGTTCAATAATGTTAACTATCTCCCTCTATTATCTGATATTTGTGTTCAGACTATTTTGGTGAGGTGAGAAGATGGATTTAGAAAAACAAATTCTTACTGGAGCCAGATTGATGGTCTTGCGATTGTCGGTGAATTGACGGGAACCAAACTAAAGCCGGTATCACTGGATACCGTTGTCTGGAGGGATTGGAAAAAAGCACATCCTGATTCTGAAGTGTTAAGTCAGGAAACGGGTTTCTTAAGGCCTTATGGAAAAGATCCTTACGGTAGTTATTATGAAGAAGATTTTCTATTTTTCCCCGTTGAAGACAGAGATGATAGAATTCATCCAAAAACAGTTATATTCGGCATAGAAGTTAATGGTGTTTATAAGGCATACAAAGAGGACGATTTACAGGAACTGGGGACAATAGAAGATACTGTTAATGCGGTTAAGATAAAAGTAGAGAGGGACGATGCAGGAATAGTTAAAATAACCAATTTAGATACAGGAGAAGAGATTGTTAAAGAAAGGGATTTTTGGTTTGCGTGGTATGCTTTCCATCCTGATACAGAACTTTATTAAGTGAAATTTGTCATTAATTTTTTCTTCCATAAAAACGGTTTTTATCCTCGCTTCACGCCCTTGATGCCGGTAAATAATCCGTATCCTATTGTTCCTTTTTTTAGTTCCTCAAATCTATGTAAGAGACTTTTAGCCATTTCTGGGGTTATTCCAAAACTCCTTTCCAAATCACAATCGCAGAACTTTCTTATGATTTCCCAGCCGTATAAAAGTTTGTCCACGTTCTCAATAAGCTCCTGGATTGCATAACCATGATCCTCATCGTGAATGTCATCGAAACCACCTTCGCGGAGAATCTTCTGATAGCCTTCAGCGGAAAGGGCTCCTGATATGCAGGCCGCATGAAAAATAATAGCCTTGAAGCTCTGAGGAATTTCATTTGCGATTGTCACATCCGTTATTCCCACGTTTCCGCCTTTCTTTAACACTCTATACATTTCACTAACGGCTGTCTTTATATCTGGAAAGGTGCATAACGCACACTCGCAGATAACTGCGTCGAAGGTTTCATCATCAAATTTTATGGTCTCAGCATCTGATCTCATAAAAGTGAGCTGTTGGGAAAGTCCTGCAGAAAACGCCTTCTCTTTAGCTTTAGCGAGATTCTTTTCACTCAAGTCGATGCCCACCACGACGCGACAGTCAAATCGTTTAGCAAGCGTTACGGCTGAAGCTCCAGCTCCACACGCGACGTCGAGGACCAGGGATTGCTCATTCAGTCCCAGTTTCTCGCCCAGATGCAGAGTTAGTTTCTCACCGCCAGGATGAAAGTTTTCACCCAGTAGCATAGCTACCAAATCATTCTCATAAAACTTCGTACAGCACCTTTTTATGGTTTCAGCATCCACGTTTTTGTGCTCATCACTCATACTATCCACTCTCGGACACGTTTCCAAAGGTTGGAATTAAATGCTTTCGGTAGAGTATATTATATACACAGAACGGTATCATTTGCCCATTGGGTAAAATCTCGGTTACACAGCATTTCCGTGCTCTTTTACTATCGAACGTGTATTCATCCATAAATGCATGAACTGAAATGTAGGTGCTGTTGTCAACGAACTCCCTGATTCTCGGTAATAGCATGTTACAGGAAGGACAGATCGCTTTTTCTGTATTCTCCGAAACTGTTCCAGTAAACGCTGATAAAAAGGTGTCGAATATCTGCTGGATTTGAGGTGTTAACGCCCCATAGGGGACAGCACGATTGACTATATACCTCATGTTATCCGCATCAAACAGCTCAGTTAGTACAATAGTCCCTTTTTCACTTTTATAGATATACAAACAGACGGAGCACGTGGGATAGGGACAGGGAAGGTTAATAAAACTGTTTTTCTTCAGTAATCCTCCCGTCTGCTTTTCGATTTCGCTGAGGACTTCAGGTATAGTCATTCTACTGTTTTGGCTATCTTTCACGTTACATCGCCCTACTAAAGTCACTGGTTGAAAATCAACCGTCTTTATGTTACTATTGCTTAAGGCTAAATCGATGATAGGGGCAATCTCATGCTCGTTTACCCCCTTAACGATGGTTGGCACAAGAGCAACAGTCATACCTAATTCTCGACAGTTCTCCAGCGCCTGCATCTTTAGATCAAGAAGCGGTCTTCCCCGCAGGGCTCTATAGGTATCATCGCTCAATCCGTCGAATTGCAGATAGATAAGGGGCTTACCAATTGGTAAATCGTCATTTTCTATGGTAAGCGCTATTTTCTCTGCGAACTCTCTATTCGCAAGTTTCAGACCATTCGTGTTCAGCATGGGAAACTTTATGCCTTTTTGACTACCGTATTCAAGAATACGAAAAATATCCGGGTGTAGAGTTGGTTCACCTCCGCTGATCTGAAGGACTTCTGGTTCACCTTCACACGTTACGTAGAGGTCAATCATTTCCTTTATACGTTCAAAGGGCAAGGTGAAGCTGCCTTTTGCATCTGCAAAGCAAACAGGACATTTCAGGTTACACCTATCCGTGATTTCAATTACACCCACACAGGTGTGCTGCTGGTGAGCTTCACACAGCCCGCAATCTTCTGGACAGCCTTTCATAACGGAGCCCTGATAATGTAGCGGTTTCTTGCCCGGCTTATTGTACCTGGCTGCATTAAGATAATCGTCAGCATCAGAATATATTAGAACTTCGAATAATCCATGTTCTTCACAATATTTTCGCATATAAACTTTATTTTCACGAAATAATATCAGGCAATTTATGATTCTTAGACATTTAGGGCAGACACTTTCAGATGTTTCTACAAGAATTTCGCCATTTTTCAGGTATGCTTGTAGTGGTTTGCCATTTTCTTGAGTTTTTTCAGGAACCCCTATACCATCCAAACTTTTAGCCGTTTGGATATGATGTTCATTTCCAGTCACATACCCATGCTTAAGTTGGAGCCTGAGTTTATATAATTTTGCTATTAGTAAGAATCAAGAACATAACCCCTTAGTTGAAAACGTGAGAAAAATAAATAGTATTATGCAAAATTATTTAGCACGAGAATTCAAAACCAGGAAACTATGAAGAAGAAAAAAGGTGTTAAGGAGGAAGCGGATGAGCGAAAATATGAAGCAGACACCATAATTTTCGTTTATAATGCAGATAGTGGTCTTTTCAATATGCTCACCGATTATTTTCAAAAAATG
>JAFNKG010000068.1 GCA_017883965.1 Candidatus Methanophagales archaeon
AGTGGGCTCATATAATCGACTTATACGAAAATCATCAAGATCCCACTGATCACATACTTTCGCCAAATATTCGTTCGAAACGATTTCTCTTCTCTTTGTGGTTAATTCGCCAACGGTCGCTAGTGACGAGTCCCATAATACCTGTATAATTGCTAAATCAAGCGCAGAATCTCCAATTAGGGCTAATACATTGGCCGCCTCCCCTGACGAAGCCAATTCATCATATTCTTCTAGCTTGAAAGGATGGTTAGATTGTTTCTCAAAGTGTTTTTTTACCTGGATATAGATATTCCGAACGCTTGGACGCGATAATGCGAGCAGCAGCAGTTCGGGTGTGGGAAAGCTAACCCGGAACTTTTTCTCTAATTTTGGAATTAAAATTGTCTGGATTTTATGCATTTTGTCCAGGAGATGATTTAATTCATCTAAAAACTGCTGAAGCTTTTTGTATTCTTTTAGGTGGTCAGGTGGTAAATTCTTCTGATCTGTTGTAATCGCATACCGCAAGATTTCGGTTTTCCGTTCATATCCAATAGCGTTCCATTTTAATCGTTTCTCCATTTCCATTCCCCCCATCTTGTTTTATTGACCCTTACAATCGTATGATTTTCAAATTAGCTATTGTTAGATCCAAGAGCGAATTTGTGATGTAGATACTTCTCATTAAGATGGATTGGTGCCGTTTAAAATTATCTTTATTGAACATAAAAACCTCCAAATATGTTTACCCTTACTTTGAATGCGAATAGAACGTCTGGTATTTAATCTTTGAACACCTTAGATCAGTTACTCTTGCAGGAAGTAACAGAAATAAACAAAGGTTTAAACAGTCATTATCGTGCTCTTTAGAGTGGGTATCAAGCAATCTGGAACTTATTTCTTGGAGGACTCTTTATTCTTACTCTTTTGGTTACGATTCCTCGAAGATCACCACCCTACATTCTTTACAAAACTTGGCAGTTGGATTATTCTCTGTATCACACATAGTATTTTTTATGATTTTGAGAATTCAGGTTAGTTTTAATATTATTCTACAGTTTAATACAAAACTTTAAAAGTTTATAATAGAATTGATTAATTGAGGATCATCTTGAGACTAATTGTCGAAATTTCAACAGATGTAGCAGAAAAAATAAACAAATTTATTATCGAGGGAAAATTTAGTAGTCTTCCTGAATTTATTCAAATTGCCATTCACAACCAGTTGTTAATTGAAGAAACTGATGTGAAATCCATAAAAATTAACCTTGAGACCTCAGAATTTTCTACTAAACCAAATCGTCATTCTGCATTGGTAATGCATAACTTTTCTACTAATGAATTACTCAAGTTAAATCCTAATGGCTATGATAAAATCGAACTAGTACCAAACCCATTAAAGAATCGTCTTAATTCCGGACCATTATGGGGTCAATATAACCGCATATTCCCAGTGAAATTAATTGTGCGAGTACTTGCAAATCTAATGCTTATTACTCAAGGACCAATCGATCTAGAAGAGTTTAAAAAAAGGACAGCAGATTTAGCTCGGGAATTAGGTCGACGGCTCAATGATTTCGATCGCTTGGAACAACGTGGAGCAGGGCAGAAATTAGCAACGGCACTGCCAATTGGGGATGATTATTCGAAATCAATAAGACGCTTTGTTAATCAATTCATTGGCTCCCTTGACAGGAATGGTAAAATGATTGGTTCGGCGCCAAAACATGAATTCGTTAGCATTATAGAACCTAAAACTCCGAAAATTGGTCTCACAAAGACAGGGTTGGCATTTGCTCGATTATCAAATCCAATTCTGGATTCATCATCTTGGGATACTTCATTATCTGACAAAGAAGTTCAATTCTATCTGAAACATGTAAGAAAACTCATCCCAGCTGAAGCTGATCTGATGGATCTTGTGTTATCAAGTATTGATCGAGGATATAACAGTCCTGAGAAATTAAAAGAAGTAGTGGCTAATTACGATTCGAATTTGAAACCAACTAAAGCCAATACGATAAGAAGCGGCTTAATTGGGAGATTGAGTGAGCTTGGTTTAATTTCAATAATCCGTACAGGACGGATGATTAGGTACGAACTTACTAAAACCGGGAGGAAACAGTTGGCTAGGGAGGAATGATGTGATATCATCATTATTAAGTGATGAAAATGGAGGAGGTTGCTAGATGGATAACAAAAAGCTTTGTATGAGCCTAATTATGGCTGAAAGTGAAGAAAAAGTTATCAAAATTCTCACTAGAGCAGGTTATTGGGACAATGAGGATGCTTGGAGGGAGTATGGGGATATTTCGATGAATTTTAGTCAAGTAGGAAATCAACAGAGTCGTTCTGAACAAGCATTGGTTGAGAAATTAATCAATTCAGTAGATGCTATGCTTTTGCGGGAATGCCTACTTAGCGGCCTTGACCCTGAAGATCATACTAACGTCCCAAATTCGATTCAAGAAGCCACAGAAGAATTTTTTGGAGTGATAAATGGAGATTTATCAAATCTTCTTCCTTCCAAGCGATCTGAGCTCGCAGAAAGCATAATGTTGGTTGTTACAGGCACAAAACGGAAACCAAATTATCTTATAATTGATAAAGGGGAGGGCCAAACACCCAATAAATTCCCTGATACATTAGTTTCTTTAAATCAAGAGAATAAAGTAAAGATTCCATTCGTTCAAGGCAAGTTCAATATGGGCGCCACTGGCGTCTTACAATTTTGTGGGGAAGAGAAGCTTCAATTAGTAGTTAGTAGACGACACCAAAAGATTGCAGCCAATGAAATCTCGGATTCTTCTCGAGACGAATGGGGCTTTACTATAGTACGGCGGGTTAGACCTAAAAAAACTATGAAAACATCAGTTTACAAGTACCTCGCACCAAGTGGAAAAGTTTTACGCTTTAAAGCCCAAACACTGCCAGTTCTCCCGGGTGAATATCCCAATCCTTATAGTAACCCATTAGAATGGGGAACAATTATCAAGATTTTTGAATATGATTTACCGCGCGCTCTACGGACCAATATAAAATTGGACCTTTATTATCGCCTCTCACTTATGTTACCAGAAGTAGCGTTACCAATTCGACTATATGAACGCCGAAAAGGGTATTCAGGCCATACAATGGAAGCAACATTGTCCGGACTAAAAGTCCGATTGACCGAGGATCGTAGTGAGAACCTTGAACCAGGGTTTCCAACTTCGGCGACAATAACTGTTCATGGAGAACAAATGCCCTGTTCAATTTATGCGTTTAAAAAAGAAAAGAAAAAGCGTTATGCCCAAAAAGACGGAATTGTACTAGTTGTAAATGGTCAAGCTCATGGTTTCTTCTCAAAAGATTTCTTCAAAAGAAATAAAGTTGGAATGAGCTATTTAGCAAATTCAATACTTGTGCTTTTAGACTGTTCTAAGCTTAATAGAAGCACTATAGAAGATTTATTCATGAATAGTCGTGACCGATTACGCGAAGTGCCGCTATGTCGTGAAATAGAAACGAAACTAGAACAAATAATTCATGACCATCCCGGCTTGAAAGAGTTACGAGTTAAGCGACGACAAGAAGAGATCTCAGACAAGCTAGACAAAGCAAAACCCCTTCAAGAAGTACTGCAAAAAATTATCAACAAGTCCCCTTCCCTTGCTAGTTTATTGATTCCCGGTAAAACCCTTCACAGTCCCTTCGATTTACGAGGAGTCAAGCAACAAGATGAATTTGCGGGAGAGCAGTTTCCTACATACTTCAAACTGATTAGTCCACAAAACAAATGTTGTCCAATAAATCGAAAGTTCCGAATGCAATTCGAAACAGATGCTCAAAACGACTACTTTGATAGGATTGAACTTCCTGGTGAATTCAAGTTTTATTTGAATGGACAATTAGCAAATGGTTATACACTTAATCTCTGGAATGGGATAGCAAATCTAACGGTGGAACTCCCTAATAACGTCAATATTGGTGATGTTTTAAAATATTCCACAAATGTAACAGATCTTACTCAACTCGAGCTATTCACCTCGCAATTTAAAATTGAAGTTTTACAACAAGTGACGCGAAAACCCACTGGTGTTGGCAATAGAATCGAACCTCCCAGTTCTAAGAAGGGCGATGATAGAAAAAATCCTTCTCAATTCGAAATTCCTCATGTTACCGAGGTGTATAAGGATGACTGGGATGGAAAATTCCATGAATATAGTGCATTAAAAGTAGAGCAAGCTGGCGATGAAGGTTATGATTTCTTTGTTAATATGGATAACAAATTCTTACTATCCGAATTAAAGACAAGGTCCAAAGAAGATCCTGAGCTTTTAAAAGCTCAGTACATATATGCTCTCGTGTTAATTGGCCTTGGTTTGCTATATGACAATCAAAGGGAGGAAAATGACGATAATGAGACAACAATATTCGATAAAATAGAGAGTGCAACTCAGGGTATCGCTGCCGTGCTAATGCCAATGTTGAATGATTTAAGTGCGCTTATTCCAAGTGATGAGGTTTCCGAATAAAATATATGTCTTCTAATTGATTTTTTTGGGTGAATTTGGTTGTATAAGGAGTCTAGGAAAATTTCTAATTGAAGAGGGTTGTGTAGGAGCCATTGAATCGAGAAAAGAATTTTTTCATCAATGAAGTAGATGAGGTACTCAAGAAAGCATTCGAAGTAGCAAAGGGCATATCAGATTATAAATGGCGCGTAAGAGCACTTAGCCACGTGGTAACAGCTTTGGCAGATCTTGGGATGAAAACCCGAGTAAAAGAGGTACTCGAAGAGGCGAGTAAAGAGGCTATAATTATTCCATATGGCTTTGAACGGAGTGGTGTAGAAGCTCTAATCACAGTAACTGGAGCCGCAGAAGAGGTGGGAATGAAAACCCAAGCTGAAAGAATGCTTATAAAGGCAAAGAAGACCGCTAAAAAAGTTAAATTTCCTTTATATCGTGTGGATGCGCTCATCAAAGTGGCTGGGGCTTTTGTAGAGGTAGGATCGATAGTTCAAGCGGTGGAAGTGATTGAGGAGGCAAGGATGGAAATGGATGGTCTCTCTGACTGGGACCGACAATCGGCGCTCGTTAAGGTGGTTAAAGCCCTAGCTGAAGTGGGAGTGAAATCCGATGATCTAGCAGTGCTCGAGGAAGCACAAAGGGCAGCAGAAGGCATTTTTGACGATTTGGATCGTGATGAAGCGCTCGAAAAGGTGACTGAAGCACTTGCTAAAGTGGGAGCGAAAACCGATGATCTAACAGTGCTCGAAGAGGCGCGAAGAGTAGCAGATAACCTCTCATCCGATCGGGATCGTGAAAAAGCTCTTAAAAAAGTGATTGAAGCGTTCATAGAGGTGGGAACGAAAGCTGATGATCTGACAATGATCGAAGAGGCGCGAAGAGTAGCAGATAACCTCTCTAGCAAAAAGCTTTATGGCTATAACCGAGATGAGGCGCTAAAGAAGGTAGCTGGAGCTCTTATTGATGTAGGGGCTATTGACCAAGTAACGGAGATGCTCGAAAAGGCACGAAGGACAGCAGAAGGCATATCTGATAATTTTGATCGTGATTGGGCGCTTGAGAATGTGGTTGGAATGCTAACGGAGGTGGGGATGAAAACCCATGATCTAGCGGTGCTCGAAGAGGCGCGAAGAGTAATAGCAAGTCTCTCTCCGAACAGAAATCGTGAAAGCGCAGGTAAAAACGTAGTTGGAGCGCTAGCAGAAGTTGGAGCAAAATCCCAAGATCTAAAGGTGCTTGAGGAGGCAAGAAAGTTAGCAGAAAGTCTTTCTTCAGCGGAAGCACTTGTCATGGTAGCTGAAGCTTTAGCGGATGTGGGAACTAAATCCCAAACAGTGGAGGTGCTTGAAAAAGCGATATTGATAGCATCAGATAGTAATTATTGGAATCGCGGGAAAGTATTCAGAACAGCTGCTAAAGTATTTATGGATGTGGGAGCTAAGGCTCAAGCTAAGGAAGTAGTCAATGAATCGCGAAAAATAGCTGAGAGCATATCTAACAAAGGAATTAAAAAATTTTTTCGTATAAAAGAGCTCAAAGCTGTAGCTAAGATCTTTGTGGAGATTGGAAAAACAACCCAAGCTGTGGAAATACTTGAAGAAATGAAGAAGACAGTAGAACCTCATGGAAAGGCACTATATGAGTTGACTAAAGCTTATATGGAACTTGGTAAAAATATGGTTTCTGGGACGATTCCCAAAGCCCGGGAGGAATTGTGTGCAACTTTAGAACGATTAAAGAAACTTAAAATGTGTACAAAAACTTTGTTAAAGAATATTACTGCTACAAATTTAATAGAATTAAATGGACAAGAGTTTGAAAAGTTAAAATGGGAGATAAATGATCTACGAGCAGAGATTGAGGTTATTAACCTTGAAAATTTTGACAAATATAAGGTTGAGTTGATTTCTGAAACATTTGCTGACTTCAAAAACACACTAGAACAGTTACAAGAGCTCAAAAAAGAATTGAAAGCTTCTCTGGAACCAATTAATCGGATAATGAAAGCGATTGAAGGTGAAGAAGAGTGGCGCAAGTTTGAGAGTGAGAAGAAAAAAGTTTTGGAGGAAATCACTCACATTCAGACGATATATGGGAATGCTTTTCCTATTCAAGAGTTAAGCCGAAGAACGGACAAACCTTTTGATATAATCTATCAAATTGTGGAAGCATTGGTTCTAGAAGGTAAAGCCGCACGTATCGATCAGCAGAAATTCGCTGAAAAATCTATGCATTGGCTCATTCTTCAAGAATTCCCCGATTTTATTCCCGAAAGTCCAGAGAGTTTACCAAGAAGATCCAATAAAAGCTTGAAACGAATCATCCGGTACTTCATTACCTTTATGGGTACCGCATCGGCCGTATTTGGGTTTATCTCAATATTTTATCCTGATTTGCGATTAATACCTCAGACGGTCTTATCAAGCCTAATAGGGGCAATTATAGCTCTTATCACTGGAACGAAATAATATGTATGGCGGAATTTTCTGAGAAAAAGGAGAGAAATTTAGAGTTGACCAAGAAGATGGCTCAAACTGGAACAAGAAAACCAACAGGGAAGATTCAAAAATGGGAGACTGTCCCTCGATTATTTCAAGAAATTGCGACTCGTGCAATAAGGAATCTAAATGATGGTTTAATTGAACTTATCTGGAATTCTTACGATGCTTATAGATTCAGAGCTAAAGAAAAATCCCCAATTGTACATATTGTTTATCAGAAGGTTAATGGGTCGTTTTCAATAGAAGTTCGAGATGAAGCTTCAGGAGCTACTAAAAAAGATTTAACTCAAGCCTTAACTATGGGGGCAGAAAGCCCAGAAAGGCTTGATGACGAGCGAGTAAGATCGTTTTTTGGCTTAGGATTAAAACAGACACTCCTTGCTCTTGCTGATATGAATGAAGATTGCTCCGTTGTGACCATTAAAGATGGATTACGGCATCAAACGCATATTTGGCCTGAAGGTGTTGAATGGGAAACTCCTACAATGGTTGGGGATCATCACAGGACATTATTTACAGTTAAATTTTATCTAAAAAAAGAAAGAGAAAAGGATGCTCCAAAAAGTCATGTACAATTAGCCAATGTTCTCTCGAAGGACTTTCGATTGAAATTTATCCTACCAATGGGTGATGGTTACCACAAAAACTATACTTGGCCGGTCCTTACAATACTTGTTCATTCTAATTTTAATGCCTTAAAAAAATATTTGATGGATGGAACAAAAAAAGATACGATACAGGTCATAATATCACCCTCTAAGTTTCAGTTACGTCAAAAAATTAATAAAAAGCTTCCTACACCCCACAAAGCAGATTGTAGACTTATTATTTACAAAGCAGATAAACCATTCAAATTTGGGACAAAAGATCCATTAAAACCTGGTGGAATTCTAATTGCTGATCAGCCTGTAACGTATGACTTGACCTATGTGAATTTGCAAATGCATTTTGGTGAAAAAATCTATAGATATGTAGGTCTATTGAATTGTACATGTATAGGAGATGCTATTAATAATTATAATAAAGCACTTCGTTTTGGAAAATCTGAAGAACCGATTTTTGATACAGATAGACGATATTTAAATCAGAGACATCCCTTAATTAGTGAATTATACCGTTTTCTAAAAAATGAACTAAGAGACTTAGTTAGAAGGGATCATCCTGAATCAGGTCCTAAAAATCTAACAAAAACTTCTGAAAAGGTATTAGATCAAATGTCTGAAGCTTTTAATACTTTTTTTGAAGATTATGTTGATGCGGGAGGAAGGATCGAATCTAATAAAGGAGGAGTTAAAAAACGTGAAAGAAAAAAAGATCAAAAAAGCAAGATCCGATCAACAGAGGATCATACTATCGAATATCCGCTTGCATTCGGATTTCTTAATCAAGAACGTACTTTAAGGATCTTTCAAGGTAGAAAGAGAACTCTTCGACTTTATGCAAAATTGAATGAAGGAATCCAACCCGGAGAGTTATTAAGAGTTGACCTTCGATCTTCAGATCCAAATGCCCTACATATTTATCCTAGTGCTATAGAAATGGACAGCACGGTTGCTAAGGAAGGAATTGTCCTTTCTCGATTCATAATAGTGAAGGCAGAACTTCCTGATCAGTATGTGAAACTATCTGCAAGGGCAAATAATGGACAATCGGCTGAAGTCAAGATCTTGACTCTCCAACCACCCAAAGGTTCACCTGATATACAGTTTGAGTTTGATGATTCACAATCTCCCCCAAGTGATAAGAGATGTATCTATCATGATGATAGGGAAATGCTTGTAATATATCTCAAGGATAAACTCTTAACAAGGCATTGGGAAAATGGTAGAGGTCAATCCAGCCCAATATTTTGGAATCTTTGTGTGGAATACTTTCTTGATGGAGCGACGCAAGTTGTGTTAACTAATTACTTCTATTCCTTAAGGAATATTCTCGAATCCCAGAAACCACCTCCAATGGAGCTATATCACGAATTTATCAATCACATGGATAGTGTTCGAGCTCAATTAAGTCCTCTTCTTCATGAAATAATTACAAAATATCAAGATCAATTGATAAAATCATTAGAAGTAGAAACCCCAAGAAAATCTAAGTGATTTGACTTGAACGAACAATTGATGAGAGATTTGTGGGACTTTTTAAAGAAAGAATTTATGAGAAGAAAAGTTCACAAATTTTCTTTTAATGAAATTTTTCAGCTCTTGTGGGAAAAGAATCCAGATATTATACGTACATCTACTAAAGTTCAGCTACCCTCTGATAGAAAACTCATGAAACTGCTAAGAAAACTAGAAAACGAAGGAAAAATTTTTCTTTTCTCTTTAAATGAAGAAATAATTATTGAATTACCCGAAATTAACAATATAAATGATAAATGGTTTCAAAAACAAATAAAACTCATACACCAACACCCACATTTTGAGAATGATAATTTACAACCATCTTGGCATTCTTGGCGTGAGATATTAGGTCTTCCAATGGGAGTACCAAAAAGTGAAATTCTCTTTAAAATTGAAGAGCTATTGAATTCAATACCAGTTGAATTTCAAAAAGAAAGAATCTTTGTGGAATCTCAAATAACAAGTTTAACTAAAAGTCAATCATTTGGACAAAAACAACCTTTTCGTCACCAGATTCATTATGATGGAAAAAAAATTAGTATTCGACTCGGAACTTTCACTAGAGAGGATGTTTTAGATCTACTACCAGAAAAGAAACCGATTTCTCTACAAGAATTGTATAATCGAGCGGGTGCTGTAAGCGGAGCAGATCAATTACGTCTTCGTGCAAGTATTTACAATCTAATTGATTTAAATCTTGTTGAAAAAACCTCACGTGGAATGTATGTTAGAAAAATAATTTCTGCTTTTTATCCAAAGAAAAGAGAAAGTAAACACAAGAAAGTAACCTATCATCAAAAGAGATTCATTGAAACTCTAAATATATTAAATGAGAAGGGTTTAATTCAGAAGAAACAATTGATGATTGGAAACCATAAAGGGATAGAGGTTAAAGCCTATCTCTTGATTGATGAAGGGCAGATTGAACTACAAGGAAAAATTTACTATTCTCTATCCGCTGCAGCGAAGGCTACGGGTAGCAAAAAAAGTGGTTGGGTGTTTTGGCATATTTTAAACGAAAATGGGGATCTTATCTCTTTGAAAGAACTTAGAGATGAAATATGATCTTAATTTCTATTAGCAGATCAATAAGTATTATGTATGAATTGACTTGTAATTATACTAATCAATGGGAGGTTAACAATGTCAACTGTTTCTCAAAACTGCATTGTTAGTGAAAGTCGCGAATGCAAATTCCTAAACGGTCAAATTGACCCTGAACTAGTATTCATAGCAGGTTCTTCACATCCTGAGTTCAATCAAGATATTGAAATCATAAGAACCGTCTTGGAACAAAATAGCTTACGAGGATATTTTGCCACATTTGAAGAAGGTGAGATCGGTCAAGATGCATTCTGTACTAAGATCTGCTCAAAGATTATTCAATCCCGTTTTTGTATCGTTGTATTGAACAACCCAGAAATTATTGTAGATCCAATACCATATATTGATCCGATTATTCGTCCGATTTTTGATAAGTTAGACCTTAATCTTCAGCAATACCAAAAAATGAGAGATGTACTTCGAACTGGACGCTGGGGAATCACACTGAGAAATTTTAATCCCAACATTTATTTAGAATATGGAATGATGGCTGCGTTTGGGAAAAGGAGGATCCCGATAATCCAAAGAGGGCACAAGTTACCATTTAATATTCAAGGAATTGACACCCTGTTTTATAAGCCCAATGAGCTTTCTGACTCCATTTCAAGACATATCATTAAAATGAAGAACGAAACGGAAGGAATTACCAGTTTTGGTTTAGAGAGGATATCATATTTTGATAAGGAGGTTGAAAGGCTTGTAAAAGGAAAGGAAGGTGAGCCAAATCCCATCATTGAGATTCTAGTGGGCCCTGTGAATCCCTCTAAAGAATTGTTGCCTATAAACAATGAGACCAAAAAATTAGTTGGATGTGGTCCTGATATATTATGGTGGAAAGCTTCATCGATCGCGAGGGGCAACTATTTCGAGTTTCAGAGTGATAAAGAGCCCCCATTTCAATTTAGGGTTGATAAAATGGGCCTTTTCTATTACAGGGATAACATCAAAGAAGCAAAACAGTCGGTGATTCTTGCTCATCTGATATTTAATATTTTTGAACTTCTCGCATTCAATGTACGAGTACTGAAATTAAAAGAATCGACAGATCTTTGCAAGATTCTTGTTAGAATGAGTGGTATATCCGAAGAACGAGTTTTCTTCCAGAAAAAGTCCGATTTTAGACGGGTCGAATATAATTTTGGGGTTGATCAAGACAAAATTGAGATAATTCGCGAATTTAACCCAAGAGAGGCTTGGACATCAATTTTCGAATTGGGTTGTAGCATCTATCAGGAGATTTGCAAATATATTGGAGCACTCGACTTAGCCGAGTCAGAGAAATATCTCAAAAGAAATGTTAAAGAAGCTCTCAGACACTCTTCTGTTCTAATCAAACGTTATCCTGATGTCAATATGACAAACATAAGCTCTGAAGAATTATTTGGAAAAGAATAGGGTTCAAAATAATTCATGAGATCACCCAAACCATTACTAATTAGTCACCCATAACAATTAAGTAATTACTTAAGGAAGACGCCTTGCAGAATTATTATCTGATCACCGACTATTGGCAGACTTGTAAGTATAATGTATGATTTTGTGGAAAAATATTCTGACAAGATTAAGAACAATATTAGGGCGATTGCATTTCTGAATTGTTTGCAGAGTGTTCTTGACTTTTGAAATGACAACAATGTAGATAGTATCACAGAATTCTTCGTAATTTCTGACATTTTTTTCGGTTATTTGATTACGCAAGTTTGCAGGGCTTTTTCGACCAATTGCAACATCAAAGCCAATAAATTGGTTGTTGGGGACTTTGGAAATTTGGTCTGATCATCAAAATGCAAGAAATTATCGGGATCCCGCTCAAGCAGGAGTTCCACCAGACGAATGATCCGGTTAAAGCCTTTGAACTGATTGAAGCACGACTCGCGGAACCTGATTATATAAAGATCCTATTTTGATTCCACTACTAGCTATATGGGGAAAATATGTGAAGTTATGTGGAAAGTGTGGGACAAAGTTGGATTGAGATTAAACCATTTCAATCCACAAGTATTCCTCTCTTCATCCATCATTACTCTAATATGCATTCAACAGTTTTTTGTAGAGTTTTATGTACTTCTGACATGAAATGTTCCATTGAAAGACTTCTCTACATCTTTCCCTTCCATTCCTACGCATTCTTTGGATCAGCTTAGGCTCATTGTTATAGAGCTTAAGCGATTTTATCATGGCCTGAAGAAGAGTATCTGCGTTTCCTTTCTCTACGAGAAAGCCTGTTGCGTGAACTTCATCATTATTGTAAGGAATAACCGTATCCTTGATTCCCCCCGTCCTGCTTCCGATGGGGATACATCCACATGACATCGCTTCCAACTGGACGAGGCCGAAGGGCTCAAACAGACTTGGCACTAGGGCAAAATCAGCGCTGGAGTAAAGGTCACGGATTTCCTCT
>JAFNKG010000011.1:0-11090 GCA_017883965.1 Candidatus Methanophagales archaeon
ATGAATGGATGGACGAGTATCACATAAGAAGCATCGTAGAGGCAGTTTTCTCAAGCATCAAAAGATGTTTTGGTCCCGATATCAAAAGCATAAAAGGTTGGCTAAAGCGGAGAGAACTCGCAATAAAAGTATTGGCGTATGATATCAAAAGAGTGCTCTATTGAAAGGGCAAAGGATTTGGGAATCCCCCTCTGGTGAACTGCCAGTAATTCCAAACGGGCATTCCACAGGGGAACCCCCAAAAGATACTCCAATTAGTGTATATGCTCTTCAATAAGATATAGTTTACTGCCGCTGAGGATAAGATGTATGATGTACCTCACCTATATTGACTTTAGGGATGAAGCCTTAATTAAGAGAAATAATATTAGCTCGGTTTACAGTAGTTCCGAAAGTAACTCCGGTTTAGGAAGGGAAATAAGAGATAAAGAATAATCCGCTCATTCTTCTTCTCGATATTCATGTGCCCTGATAACATCTTCAATTAAAGAATCCAGATTGCCTATATCCGGATGTTTACAGTTCTCTTCTTCTCGATATTCATGTGCCCTGATAACATCTTCAATTAAAGAAGTCAGATTGCATACATCCGAATGTTTACAGTTCTCTTCTTCATCTATCTCGAAAAATTGGAAGATGCCCTCTGGATATTCCCAGATAGTTATTCTGGCTTCCATATTCCCATTACAGTTTACACAATCACTGTATGCGTGGCTGGAATGAAGAATCTCCATCCCCATTCCTCTCTCCTCACCTCCAACAGGTTCAATATCCTCAGCAATAAGGAGATTAGCTGTCCCACATTTTTCGCAAAATACTAGAAGATATGCACGTTCAAATTCTACATTTAGAAGGGCGACTATGTGCTCGTTATCCAAAGTTTCAAACTTACCTTCCTTTCCTCTACTATCTCCATCTTCCCATGGTATTTTCCCTATGAGGTATAGCTTTGTCCTATTTTCCATCCTCTCAAAAAAGGCATCTATTGATTTTTTAAATTTGTCTTTTGCATGCTCATAATTTTCTCGTATATCGCCACGTATAGATCGATTATGAGCAATACAATTTCTCAGGTCCTCGATGGATTCCAAGTCTTCATTTATTCCACTTAAGAAATCTTTGTAATATTGCTTATGCTTATTAAATATTCCTAAATTGGATATATGATTTTTTAAATCATCATTCGAGTTAGCTTCGTCTAATAGTTTTATCAAAGTATTCCCCTTAATTATATCTGGTATATTTAGGCTCCTGTATTGATTAAAAGTTAAATAGAAAAATTCATTTTCAGATTTATCTTTAAGATAATTTTGTTTTTTCTCATCTTTTATGCCTTTTATAATTGGCTTAACCTTTTGACAATCTAAAAGATTATAACAATCATTTTCATAAATATCCATAAAAATGAATGATATAGCTTCTCTTAGTTTCATTTCGATTTCAAAAATCTCTTTTGAATACTGCTTAAATTGTTCATACATATCCTCATCAAAAAATTTTACCACTAGATGAATCTCATCGCAATCCTGTAATTTATCACCAAAAGTATTGATTATTTCAGATTTTTCTTTATCTTCGTCAAGAAATAAGCTAAAACCTGTTATAAATTCATCCTCATTTTTATAGTCATAATTTATTTCTATTTTCCCCTGAATTTCTTCGTTGCTCATTTCAATATATTCATCTTCTAGAGTTTCTTTTAGCAAAGTTAATAATTTGTTTTTGACAGCAATGCAATCATAAGAATGAACAATTTGAAAATCAACCCTCAATTTCATCTTCTCCTAATATTATTTTTTCAACCTTTGCTTTTGCCCCTTCTAAAAGCATTCTTGCCTCTTTCTCAAGCTGCTTTGCCCTTTCCATTCTCCTATCAACTTCTTCAGCGATTTTGTTTTGAATATCCTGAGACTGCACAGGAATAAGTAAATTTTCCACATCAACCGTTTGTAGTCGGGGTAAAGTATTCCCTGTCATTAAATAGGAAGTTTGATTCACCATCAATTTAGACCTTAAAAAAACAGATAAATAAAGGTTATTGCATTCCTCTGGTTCTATTACATGAAATTCTGTTGAACAAACACCTTCAAATTCAGCAAGATATACTTTATTTAAATAAGGTCTTAGTTTTGGAAACAGAATATCTCCTTTATTAAATTGGAAAGCGCTTCCAAAAGATTCTTTTACCTCTTTAGAAGGTATAAATCGTCCGGTATTTGATTCGATATTTTCTAATCCGATGTATGGTAAGTTTTGATTGTTAGATGTTATAATCTTGCGTTTAAAATTTACAATGTTTTTTAAATAGTATATTTTGTTTTTCGATGATTTGATTACTTTAATAGTACTCATTCTTATTGGATGGTATGGGCTTGGGTCTATTCTCTCTTCAATGTCATTTGAATAAACTGCATAACACATCTTTTTCTCCTTGGGTGGAGTTTTTATACTCAACTCAGAGAGAACATAACCATTGATCGAGTCTAAAAGCTCTTTTGCTTCCTGCTCTATTTGTTTTTTTAGGGCATATGCAGATTCCATAATTTCAGCAATGCTGTTTTGGATTGGATGAGGGGGGAGGGGTATCTCAAACGATTTAAATTCTTCAGAATTAATATTTGGTTGCCCTGAAGGTCTTTGTATTGATTTTACCCATAAAGCATATCTTTTTGATTGAGTATAATAAAATACAAATAATGGATTAGCCTTCGTATCATCTATTTTAAATCTTATCAAATAACCTGCAAATATCGCTTTTCCAAATTCTGGTCTATAAATAAACGTTTTTCCAGCGGTTGCTCCACTGCGTGCGAACAAAATATCATTTCCTTCGAGTAAATATTTTCCATCTATTTTTTTTGCAGTTTTCCAATCCTCATCCTTAAGATTTCCAAATTCGTCTATATCTGTAATGCGAATATATCTAATATCAACTTCGGGATTTCCATCAATTGCGATTTCATTTGCTCCATATTGTGGCCTTTCCTTTAATAAATTACCTAATGCAACTAAAGGATATTTTATATTAACATTCTTCACTAAAAAAATAGTTTTAAGATAAGGAGGATCCATCCTTCCCTCAATCTCATCTGAATAAACCTTAAAGCATTCCATATTTAACAGCCCTCATAGCTATCTGGATTTTCTTTAAACTTTAGGTATTCCTCGTGGATATTATCCAAATCATTTATCGGGTCTGTTCTACCTGTTGCATCGTACCCTATATGTTCAGCGATTGCCATAAAAATTGGATAGTTACCTAATTTTTCGTTTTCTCCTTTTCTTCTAAGAAAAACAAGAGAGGATTTAACGCCTGCCCCGTAATGGCTAAAAGCAAATTGAGGAAGTGAAACAACCGCCAAAATCTTGCATCGTTCCATGATGAAATCTCTGACGTTTTGGAGGGATGAGTTTGTTAAAATCCCATCGGGTAAAACAATGGCTATTCTTCCAGTTCCAAGCTTTACAAAATCAATGACTCTCTCAATAAAGAGGATTTCTGTTTTCTGGGTCTTCTTACCCTTACCAAGCCCATATTTATCTAAATAATCCTTTTCCGTGCTTTTAACAGTTGCCCCGAAAGGGGGATTAGTGAGTACAATATCAAAATAACCTTTCTCAAATCCTTTGTGCATGTTGTTTATCTCGTTAAAATCCTGCAACGAATCTACACTTATGACATTCGCATGTCCATCATCGTGAATAATCATATTCATTTTACAAACTCTGGCAATCTGGTCGTTTATCTCTATACCGTAAAGATTGTGCCTTGCAAAATTATGCCAATGTTCCCGTGCCTCCTCCTCATCATAATTTTGCTCTACAAATTCCCTTACATGATCCATAGCATTGAGCAGAAAACCACCGCTACCCACGGCAGGATCTAAAACCAAATCGCTTTTTATGGGATTTAACATTTTTACGCAGAATCTAATAATTTCTCTTGGTGTAAAAAATTGCCCCATTTTACCTTTGAAAAAATCGGTCATAAAGGTTTCAAAGGCAATTCCTTTTGTATCCAAGTCAGTTTTGGTAAAGGCAATTTCTTGTAAATGTTCCACAACGCTATAAACTATTTTTGGTTCCAATCTTATATCTTCTTTAAAAACCGCGGCATCCTCCTGTTTAGCTTTTTGATATATGGCAGCTATTCTTTTATAAACATCTTCAGGGGTTTCATGGGTTCCTATTTGGAATTCATAGGCATCATTTTTAAGTGTATCTTTTTCATCCTTTAATTTACAAAAAAGTAGTTTAGAAACTTCATCAAAAGCCGTAGTTGGTGCAAGCCTGCCACCTTGCCATACGGTATCATGTGATTTCTGCAATGCTCTTATAAGTTCTTCTTTTGATACGACTCTTATATCTCTTGCAAGATCGGCTTTTAAAAATCTATATTTAGGAGCTTTCCCGTATTTCTTAGGGATATCCGCTATTGCATTCTTTTCTCTTTCGCTTGGCTTAAAATCTGCAACATTAAAGGATGTTCTGGTCGTTCCTGCAATAACAACAGCAAACTTTGCTCTTAAACTATTTGCATTCCCAAAAGCCTGTTCTATTGCCTGCTTAAATTCAGCATCAGTAATTCCATCTCTTTTACATTCAACAATGAGATAAGGCTTTTTTAATTCATCATCTTCATAAATAACAATATCCGCCCGATCTTCAGGTGTTCTTCTTGGAATAGTTACCTCAAAGCTGATTCTATCATTGGGATACTCATAATCCAAGACTAATTCAGCAAAGTAAGAAGCTCTTACTTTCTCCTCTGGATTTTTAAAACCCGCTGTGTATTCTCTTGAGCAATGATAAGTAATTTTATTGTTATCTTCAGAAATAGCAATACAACCTTTCTCTATTCCCCGATGTATGTTTCTTTCAAATATTGATTCCCCTTGGCTATTTTTCATGTTCATACTTAACACCCTTTTAGATTTAAAGTTTTCCACCTATTTCTTTAAGTTTTCATAGGTACACAAACTCCTTAAATTTGTCCTTTGGAATCCCTCCTTTGTATCCTCATCTTCTATCTGCCTTAGCATAACAAACTTCCCATATCTATTTCTACATATCCACCATAATTAAAACTTTCGTATTATCTCAATTATTCCTTCGTGCAACTGACCGGATTATTTTACCTCAGACATTGAATCATTTTAAGCATGACACCGGCTTAACGTGCCAGAAAGGGACATTGAGCTGAGGATTATATGACTATAACCCCCTCCGTAACTTAACTCAACCTATAATCCCGAAACCTAATTATTGAGAGAACGATAAGAACAGGCGATAATCGAAGACCACCCCTTATATTAGCTTCACACTACGCTTCGACTTTACTTTATCATATAACTCGGCATCCAAAAAGAGGCATCTTTTCCCCTTCTGAAGCGGCTATGAAAAGAGAATCATATCTTTGATCACGGTCATTCCCTCACCCTCGCAATCATCATCTTCCCTTTTTCCGTCAGGATATATCTACCTGTTTTACGGGCTCCCTCGAATTTAATAAGGTCCAATTTTTTTAGTAATGATATGTCCCGTTTAGCAGTGGCAGGAGATATTTTGGAAATGTTTTCTATAATCACTCTTGTGATAAAACCATATTCCACAATATGCAACAACTCGTTTGTCAATCGTTTTTTTATTCCCTCATTTATAGGCTCATTTATAGTATCATTTATAGTATCATTTATAGTATCATTTATAGCCTCAAATACACCGCCACTTTCATCAAAAACGGTGGGCTCGATTCTCGCGGGTCTCTTGAAAATAGCCGTAAAGAATGTCCCAAACTCAAACACAATCGGCAGCAGTCCGGCTTCAGCTATCAACCCCCTCATCTTATTGATACCCGTCCCCATCTTCTCGATATACTTCACCCGGTGAAGAAGACCCGCAATGTTCGGATTCCTGAGCACACTCTTCGTACCAAAATCCGCCAACTCGTCAAACCTGATTTTACCTTCTGCCTTAAAGAATTCAATAATCTCATCACGATCAAGCTTTTGCGAATTTGGACCAACTCGCGTATAAAATCCTGAAGAACATTTATGAGGCTTATTCTCTCCCTCTCTTACTATTATAACCAGTATGTCCTTAAACTCCTCAAATAAAATTTTAACCGCAGGTTGACAATTATTGGCTATATCTTGAATTTGTGACGTGAGTTTATTTGATATCTTCACGCCTTTTATCGCCTTATCGTCAGTTATTCCGAGAAATATCCTACCGCCTGAAGAATTGGCAAAAGAGACAAGCTCCTTATCTATATTCGTCAGCGCTTCTTTAAACTCAATTTTATAGCCTTCGCCTCCTTCAAGAATCAACTGCAGCTCTTTTTCGTTCATACAGTCAGCGCCTCATTAAGTTCCTCCAAGACCTTATCCAGTTCTTGCCCGAAGAGTTGATATCATACCGCCTATAGTTAAACCATAAGGGATAGGAAGGTATAATAAAACTTCCGCATTATTTCAATTATCTCTTCGTACAATTAACCGGATTATTTTACCACCGACGCAGAATCATTTTAAGCATGACACAGGCTTTAACCTGCCATAAAGAGAGATTGAGCTGGTTAAATACGGACTAAGGTATGATTGAAATTCTAACTAACATCATAGCAGGTGAGTCAACTTTATTCACAGAAACTTCAAATACCTTACCTTATCCTCGTTTATAAAAAACAGTTCCACTTCTTCCTTAGACAAGACCTTTTATTAGCTTTGATGATGTACAAATGTTTAGACGACCGAAAGCTTTATATATATCTTCACATCCTCTAATCATAGTGATAAAGATGGCTAGACTACCAATAGCACCTATAAACAGGATAATTAGGAACGCAAGAGCAGAGAGAGTAAGCGAAGATGCAAGTGCGGAATTAGCAATGCTGTTAGAGGAATACGGCACGAAAATAGCCAGGAAAGCCGTAAACCTCGCTAGGCATGCTGGAAGGAAAACAGTAAAAAGGGAAGACATCCTGATAGCCGCAGACTAAAAAAGTTAGATAAAGGGGGAATATAGCATATACAAACTAATCCCTCTTTTTATTTTTTTTGTAAATTTAATTTTTACCTTAACTAAAAGTTTTGTCAGGCGCTGAACAAAAAAGTAATCTTTATCTCCTCCCCTCCTAATTTTATATATACACTTAATGATAAAAAGATTTTTGTAAGTTCCTCTCTTTTCTTTTGAAGCGACCCTCTATCCCTGTTTTCTACCTGAATTCGCTTCCTATCATTCTGTTTGGTCTCGTAGATTCATCATGAATTACACAATACGTCTTTGCTTCTCGTCAACCATACCCAAATTCGAGACCCGAACGCCCAACAGTCTTATTTTCTTCTCCTTTTCCTTCCCCTTTCCCTCACTAAATTCCATCATCAATTCCTTTGCCGTTTTACTGAGCGTGTTCAGGTCAGAATGAAAGGATTTGAGTGTCTTAGCCCTTGTGTGTAAGGCGAAATCTTCAAACTTGACTTTTATCGCGACTGTTTTAAAAACGAAACCACCTTCCTCTATCGCATTATAAACTTCTTCCGCTAACCTATCCACGCAATTATTTAATACAGATGCGTCTTTCGTGTCTTCAGCGAAAGTTCTTTCCCGGCTTAAAGACTTCCTCTGCCACTCCTCTTCCACTTCGCTTTCGTCTATCCCGTTTGCAATTAGATGAAGTCTTGTGCCATATTTCCCGAACTTAGCAACGAGTTCTTGCACATCGCAGCTCGTAAGTTGCCCTATTTGCTCAATACCCATCTCTTTTAACATCGCTTCGGTTTTTGGTCCCACACCGGGAATCTTTTTCACCGGTAAAGGAGCTAAGAACTCGCTTGCTTTTCCTTGCTTTACAACAGTCAGACCATCGGGCTTCACGAAATCAGATGCTATCTTTGCTATTGTTTTATTCGGCGCGATTCCAATTGAGCACGTTAATCCCTCTTTCGCCAGTATCACCTTCTTTATCATCTGCGCATATTCTCTCGCATCGGTCCAATCGCGGCGCACTCTTGTGCTGATGTCAAGAAAAGCCTCGTCAATACTCACCTGCTCTATTTTATCGGCGTATTTCCTCAAAATTACCATTATTTCTCCCGACACACGTTTGTATAACGGCATATTCACCGGTAAGAATTTCGCATCCGGGCATAGTTCGTATGCTCTAGAAAGCGCCATTGCCGAATGAATACCGTATTCTCTCGCTTCGTATGAACATGTGCTCACAACGTCTCTTATTTTTTTATCGGGTTCTTCAGCAGCTTTTTCTTCTTTAGCCTTTTTTCCTCCTACTATTACCGGCAAGCCCCTCAGTTCTGGATTCTCTCTTACTTCAACTGCCGAAAAGAAACTGTCCATGTCAACGTGAAGTATTACTTTCATCTGCTTTTTACTCTAATTATTATATAAATCAGATTTTAAGTTAATCTGATGCCAAAAAGAAGGGATCATACGAAGGAGATGATAGCATTCTTACAATTCTTCCGGCATTTCAAAATGTTCTCTAAATATTATTTTACCAAATTCCTTGTTTAACTTTTTCTCAAAATCAGTATAGTCTCCTATAAATCGCTCATATGCTCCTTTAAACTTTTTATAATCTTCTTTGAAGCTTTCTTTAACTTTATCTCGACCTATTCCTCTAATCTCCTTTATTGGTTTACATAAGCAGAATTCGTTATACATGTTCAAAATAGTGTCAAATTCGTTTACAAGAAGTATAAAGTCTTCTTTGGTTCTATCAAAACGCTTAAGTCTTTCTTTGAAACAATCAAGGAGATCGCGGAAGTGATTATAGAAGTCATGTGTTGATGGATAGAATACCTGTCTAAATTTCTGAGAACTCTGTGAGTCCCGCAAGGCATGTGGAATATTAACAGTCGTACTTTGCCACAGAAGTTCACCAAACCTTTCCGTAAAATGCTCAAACTCATTAAAGTATTTCCTTGCGAGGGCATTATGTTTCTTTATTTTCCATTTCTTTTTGATAAAATCATAAATCGGATGTGCTAAAAACCCGTAAAAGAGAAGAGAAAAAATAGCAACAAAGAGAAGAATTACGACCACATAATAGAGATAAACGGGAAAAGAGGCCCGAGCAACAGTCATAACAACAATAAGAATAGTAGCTAAAGTCCCTATTATCGCAGCTAACGGACCCAATTTACTTTCCTTCTCTATTGGAACTGCCATTTTTACTCCCTTACCACGGGGTGAGATACCAATCTCTTATTATCCCCCCATAATATGCTCCCTACGAATGTTCTTTTATTTTCATCTTCTTAAAACTTATGACTCCACCTTTCTTCTTAATTTCTTATTCTGGATTTTTTCCTTCGCACGCATCGAAACACCATTTTTGAGCTTATTACAAGCCGAACTATAACTTTCAACTTTATTCGTTCCTGTATTGAGACGCTATCAAAAAAGTATTTAAACCACGGGAAATATTAATTTTGATTGTAAATGATGTGAAATGTTAGAGCTCTTAATCGCCTTCGGGCTCCCATTACTGCAAAAAATCGGGATTGGCGATATTATTGGTTTAAGTGGTCTTGCCAAAGGATTGATTAGAAAGATTAGCGAGAAGGACGCTTTAGGGATTCTGAAAAAAGCGTTAGACGAAACCATAAAAAAATCGGAGGATGAAGAAGCCAAAAGTATTTTGAAAAATTTAAAGAAAAATGAAGAAGTCCTTCGCGAGTTGCGGAAATTAGATGTTAGTGAAGAAGCCAGGAGGTCTTTGGTTTCTCAATATTTCAATGGAAGGGAGGACGTTTTTGAAGATTTAGCGAAGAACTACTACGAGTTATTTTGCAAAGAAGCCACCAGGAAGGATGGGACGTTTAAGGAGTTCGTAGTTATTGAGCTTGGGAAATTAGCGAGCCAGGGTGTCATCACAGAAGAAGTAGTAGAAAACGTTAAAAAGTATTTGGAAGGCATAATAGAAGAAATAGAAGCGAAATCAAGACAATTTTTAATTACTTCCGATTTAAAGGAGGTAGGTAGCGAGATTTTAGCTGGAAAACCGCAGATTGAATATGTTGAAAGAGAAGAGATAGAAGAAGTGAAGAGTGCATTGGAAACTACAAACAAGCTGCTTCTGGTAGGAAAGCCAGGAGCTGGGAAGTCGAAGTTTCTGCTAAGGATTCTTGAGGACTTTAACGGCTATGAGAGGTTTGTTTTGATCAGAAGCTTCTTCAGAGAGGACGGTATAAGTAGCCTGGACGCTAAATTACAGAAATTCAAATCGTTCATTTTAATTTGGGATGACCTCCACAGAGTCAAGAACGAGCTTGTCAACCAAACAATTGCTCAAGTCGAGCAGTTAGCAAGAGATTATGGAAAAAAATATATGTTCATTGGCGCATCGAGAATGGCGGGAGAATATTATCAATTCAAGCCGAAAGAGATAAAACTGGAGGATTTCAGGAGTTTAGAACTTATTGAAAAATGTTCTGCGTATTTTGGAGTTTCTATTGAAGGTATTAAGGAAAGACTTCTTGAAGTAGGGGACGGCACGCCTTTTTACATGATTTCACTATTCGCAACATCAAAAGAGCGAGGTAAGGAGAGGTTAACGGAGGAAGACCTGAAAACACTTCCAAATGACTCTTTTGAGATCTGGCATGACCACTCGAATTTCCTGGAGAGTGAAGAAAGACTGAGCACAAGTGAAAAAAGCGTATTGAGAAGCATTGCACTTGCTCTGAGGGCGGTTCCGGCAGTAGATTTCGAGGTGCTCGAAAAATTTTACGAGAAAATATTTCGAGGAAATTTATCGGAGTTTGATTATGCTTTGGACAAAATCGTTAAGAAGTTCTTCATTGGAATAGAGGGTGAATATTGCTCGATGCATGCAGTTCAAGCTGCGGTTGTGGAGGAGAAATATCCCGTAGAAGAGCGTAGGATTGAGAGGCTTAAGGAGGTTCTTATATCGTTAGAAAAAGAAAGGAGTTTGGTGTTGCTACGGAGCTTTGCAGATTGGTTCTATAAAAACAAAAAATATGAAAATTGTTTGAAATTCTTGGATGTGTTCATAATGAAAGAGCCTAATTTTGCAGGGGCTTACTACAATCGTGGTGTCACTT
>JAFNKG010000011.1:11190-45528 GCA_017883965.1 Candidatus Methanophagales archaeon
ACGGCAAATTAAACAAGCATGAGAGAGCGATAGAAGACTACGACAAGGCAATCGCGTTGAATCCTAATTTTGCAGAGGCTTACAACAATCGTGCTGCCGCTTACGGCAAATTAAACAAGCATGAGAGAGCGATAGAAGACTACGACAAGGCAATCGCGTTGAATCCTAATTTTGCAGAGACTTACAACAATCGTGGTAACGCTTACGGCAAATTAAACAAGCATGAGAGAGCGATAGAAGATTACGACAAGGCAATCGCGTTGAATCCTAATTATGCAGAGGCTTACGGAAACAGAGGAATAGCGTATTCAAGAATAAGGAGATACGAAGAATCAGCACGCGATTTTAAAAAAGCGGGAATTTCATTCTTTTATTCTGGAAGGGTGGATGACTCTGTTAAGGCTTTTTCCTTTTGTTTTGATTTACGAGAAGAAATTGAGAGTGGTGATGTAATTTGCTGTGGTATCGCTCTTTTCCTCATAACTTTAAATCATGATGTTGTAATCGAGCTAAGGAAAATGAAGATAGAAAACGAAACCTTGAGGATAATCCTTGAACTTACAATGAGGAAATTGCAAAATGAAGACGTCTTAGAGGAAGTGAGAGTGCTTGAGGAAAAGGAGAAGCGAGAGGAAATGAAGATTCTGTTGGAACTACTGAAGTTATTTTGATAAAATTTCAAGTCAGATTCCTATTCATCAGCATGAGGGGCTCTGACAAGAAATATTTTTTCTGAGAAAATGAAGTCAATGTTTTATTCTCGTTATCCTCTCCCAAACCAACGATTCTACCTTTTCTCTTAATAGCGAAGAAAGGAGAACCCAAGAAATTGGCTTTCCTCATCGCATTATCGGTAAGCTCGAGTGATACTGAAGCTCGATTATTTCACTCATCTTCTATATTTTTTATAGTTATACTCTCTTATACCACTTAACCACCCTGAAAATAACGAACGAAATAATAAGCGTCAATACCACGTACACGATTCTCATTTTTGTAGACGTTCCCTCTTCGCTTCCTCCCCTTTCTTCTCCCCCTTCCTGTTCCATATTCACCGACGTGTTCCAATCGTGGAAGAAAACATCCACGTAAAACAATGCTATTTCCTCGTTCTCTACGATTACACCTGCTTCCCTGTTATAAATAGAATTGGCGTTCCAGTTCAGTGATGATATAAACACTTTTTTGCCATCCACGATTAATCCCTTGTTGTGTATTTTGGTTAACCCCAGCGAGTCCAAATCCGCTAATTTCGCTTCTAAACTCAAATTCTCTTCTCTCACTACTTCATTCAACCACAAAACGACTTCATCATTATTATTTTCCCCTTCTAAATACTTGGAATCTAACAGCACTTTAACTTCGCATCCCCTTCTCGCTGCTTCTATCAGCGCATAAATGAATGTATTATCTTCTCCATCCCAGAATCTTCCTGTTGAGAGCTGCTGCACAAAAACGCTTTCTTTTGCGTTATTTATTGCACCCAATGTTGTTTCGGCACTCAAAGCGGTATCGGGCGCTAAAACAGGAATCACCGTAAAATTGCAGTTCATGGTAAGTGGCTCAAAAACAGGCGCATAAGAGCCTTCGGGTATCTCTCTGCTCATGAAAAACCCTTTTGTTTCAAAATCATCTATCTCTGTTGAAAATTCTTTACATCGGTAGAAATCTTCAAAAAATACTGCTTTGAAGTAACTCGCCACTCCTTTGTTTTTTATCACGATACCCCAGCCACGGTTTCCAAACGAGTTGCTATAGGGAATGCCAGTATTTTTCCAGTTTTCCGTCATTACTATGGTTGTTTCATTGTCAATGACGGCATATTTCGCATGATTTATGAACGGGTCGTGGGCAAACCGGACTTCTCCTCCTCTTTCTTTTATTTTCTCCGCAATATACAGTTCTTCATCCTTGATTCCGGCAACAGGACTGCCTTCGAGCAGCAAACACACAGTCACTCCTCTATTAAAAGCATCTAAAACAATATCCATGAGGTACGGGTTCTCAAATTGGTACAGGTTGATAAACAAAGAAGAGGAAGCATTGTCTATTTCTTCTTGCAAAACGGAAAAACTACAATCCGGTGATACAAAAGCGGTGATTTCGCCAGAGAAGGAGAATCTCTCCGGTGCGTGATAAGAAGCGCCAAAAGGAAGAATAAGCCAATCTTCGCACTGATTCGTGTCTTGAATACCCTTTCGTTTAAAAATCATTCCCTCTCTCGGCTTTCTCAACGGCTCAGCTCGCCAGCCTTCTGCTTTGTAATCTGAATCACCGTATATCACGACATCTACTTCTCCTCCACTCTCATCTTGCAGTATCACCTCGTCACCACTGTTACTTAACACAAATCTTCCTTCTGTTTGCATTTGACTAACCCTGGGATTAGAGTCCGAGCCATATTCGAAATCCGGAAAAATGTCTTTGTTTGTTACGTTGCTCATTTGCTCTACGAATGCCGAAGCGGTTCTCGTAACATATATTGTCTCGCCTGAAGCGACACTAAAAGTAGGGAAAGTGATTTTCCCTTCGTTATCTGTTATGCTATATCCTTCGATATTTTCAGGATGAGCGCAGGGATTGGTTATTGCAACGTATTCGTCTAACTCGTTTTTTGTAGCAGTGTTCGGATAGATTTCGGTTATTATCAAATTCGGCGGTGCTGTGGTATCAGAAGAGGAATAAGAGTAAGCAAAAGCTTCGTGTGTTAAGGTCAGAGGGAAAAGGAAAAGAAATAGAGAAGCGAATATAAACGCCGCAACGAAGCATATTTTTATAAGCACTGCTTTTTCCTTCATTTTTTATTCCTCAAGCCGCTCAAACAACAATTCAACTATTCTTTCGGTAACGTCAATACCGCAGGCAAGTTTTATGCCTTTCCCGGAAGGTGTTGCATTTACTTCGAGCAAAAATAATCCCTCTTCGCCTTCTATCAAGTCAACACCAGCGAAATCCGCGCCTACTGCTTTTGTAGCACTTATTGCGAGTTCTTCCATTTCTTCCGTTAACTCACACTTAACTGGTGTGGCACCCTGGCTCAAATTGCTGACAAATGAACCACTGCGCGGGACTCTGTAAATCGCACTTAGTGCTTCTCCACCAACCACAAAAACTCTTATGTCTCGTCCGGGGTTAGGCACGAACTCCTGTAAATACAGCACGCCTCTTTCTTTCAGTAACGCTGCGAGTTTTGATGCTAATTCGGATTCTGGTTGAGCACTCTCAAGTTTGATTATCCCCTTCCCCTGACTGCCAAAAATTGGTTTTACCACTGCGCTTCCAAATTTCTCGATTGTTTTCAACGCAACTTCTAATTCAGAAGTAACCATAGTGTGTGGAACAGGCAGGTGTGCGAGTTTGAAGAGGTAGAATGAGAAGAACTTGTTTGCGGCGTTCTGGATTGCAGTTGGCGAATTTAAAACAGGGATATTCGAGTTTTCAAATTGACGAAGCAAATCGAACTTAAAAGAAATCTGTTCGAGTGCAAAGCTGATGCCAACGTCTCTGACAAGGATAGCGTCGAGTTCCAGGTCTTTTAAATCTGCATCGAAAATTAAAAAATCTGAAGTGGAGACAGAAGCGTTTAAAGTTGAAAGGTTAATAGGCAAGGCTTTTGCTTCTCTTTTTTCTATGTTCTTTAAGAACGCACTCGCAGTCCAGTCGTCAGGCTCGGTTAGGATTACGCCTATTTTTGCTACTTTAACATTTTGGTTTGGGTTGTGCATTTTGGTTTTGATGGTCGTTTTTTTATTTTCGACTTCCATTCCATATCCTACTCTGTTGAGATTGTATAGTGGTGAAGAAGACGCTCGATACATGATGCAATGATACAAGTCAGAGAACAGAATTCAAAGTTCTCTCTATTTTTGTTCATATTCTGTATGCATTTCTTTGGATTTTCTAATGTGTGTCAATTTGTAATATTTTTCTTATGATAGATATTGCAAGTTTAGAAATAAAATCTCCTTGAGTTTTTTCAGACTTATTTGACATCGAATAAAGCAGGGGTTTATTTTTTATTCTACTTTTATTTATTGGTGGAGAGGATAAACTCTTAAGAATCATAAGATTTCCTCTGCCATGTTCTCCACTATATCTAAAGTCAGTTCTTACACCTATAATCTTCTTATCCTTCGCATAAGCATAGCCGATTTCCCAACTCGTGCCACTATCTATGTCTGCACCATCAAGAATAGCTACTACACATTGAGATGCATCAAGCAGACTCCTATTTTTATCAAAAATATCAGATTCGGTGTTCCCTTCAAATTCTTGCGGGAGATGAAACCTGATTTCCAATTTTCTCTGCGCCGATATCTTTTCTAGTTCCTCCTTCAACCTTACGTTAAACCATTGTTCACCCCAATTAAAGAGAGGTCCAGCGATATACACGTCCTTTATTTTTTTCATATTGCCACCTTTTCAACTTTTTTTGTTATTCCTTTTAAATCTTGGTAAAGCAGGCCATTTAAACCAGGACTCAGCTTTGTTTCGCAAATACCACATGTAAAGCATCAGAAAAATATAAACAATGGATATAAACATAATTAACACAGAAAGCCAGGGAATTTCTTTCAAATAGGTAGAATAAAGCAAGATTCCCAATCCCGTAAAACCAAGAAGAGTATATAGAAATGACGATGTAATTGCGATATGCCCGGGTAACTTCCTGTACACATCTGAGAGCTTATGGCTAAGCATTTTCACCTCTCTATAAATGTTTAGCTTTTCATCTTCTTTTTTGATAATATAGATTTCCCCTCCATCAGTAATCTTCCATTTATTATCTTTTTCTTTTTCAAGAGAGGCGTTTCTGGAAAGTATAATTTCTTTTTTAGTTTTAAACTCATCCTCCAATTTTTTGGAAATGATTTCCTTATCAAACTCATCTTCTAATTGTGCGTCTCTATCTATACTAAACGAATACCACTCTCTGATATCACTTATCATCTCTTGCAGCCTATCTTCTATCTCTTGGGCTCTTTCCACCGTCCCAACCAGGAACATATTATATTTGTGGTCGTATCCCCAAACCTGAAGGATCAGCATAATGGTAAAAAATGACACAACAATAGTTACATCTAAATATTCCAATTTTAACAACAAACCATTACCTGCTATAAAACCAGTAACTATTGTAATTCCTTTGAATCTTAAATCTTTTAAAAGGTTGTCTAAATCGTCTATTTTATTCCTGCAACTTTGATATTCCATTTTTAAGATATCCAGAGAATTATCAATATTTCGCCTTTTCTTACGCATGTTCATCGTTATGAAAGATATACAGAGAACATATAAACATTTACACTCATAACCACTCACATAGCTCCCTTCTTCAATCCTTCCTTTACCTCTTATCCTTATCAGGTGGCGAATAAACCATAATCAACCGAAGTTTATCTTTCCCTATCGATCTAAAACTGTGGGGGACACCTGAAGGAATATATATAGCTGTTCCGGCTTCCACCTCTTTCTCCTCTTTTCCTGTGCGGAGAAGCATTTTTCCTTCTATAACAAAATATCCATGCTCTGCTCCATGTTCATGCATTGTTACACCTCCCTCTTCTTCCACCTCATTATAGAGCATAACGAAGTTCTTCACATCCATTATCTTTGGACTTATCAAAGGTCTCGAGTCTGTCTTTTCGTAGTTTGGCGGGCATATCCCTTTCACATCCTTTACTCTAACAACACAGGCTTCCCCTATTCTATTCATCTTTATCCTATTCCTTAACTTTTCAAACCGATGTTTCTTGCTCATCTGTCTATCCTAAGGACAACAAACAATCAAAGGCACCGTTGCAGGTGCTTTTCCATACTTCTTATCTTTATCCCTACCATGCATCTCATGGTCACCACAAATAAACAACAACCCGTTCCTTTCGCGAACAGCATTTGCGATTGCCCTTACATTTTCATTTATAGCCTTTGCAGCAACACGTAAATCTTCGCCTCTATGTGCAAATCGGTCAATTGCACGGAGATGAGAAAACACCAACCTTAAATCATGCTTTTTCAACACGGAAATTGTGTGTGTTGTTATTAACTCGTCGTACTCAAATATGTCTTCCCGGTCATCAACCGCGAATACATAGCTTATTCTTCCTGAAAGAGGTTCTGCACCATTTGTTTCGATTGCCGCTGCTGTTGGCTTTCCTTCGTCTTCAAGTATCTCCAAAATGGATTTTATTTTCGATTTGCCTACGTCATTATCCATGAAAATCCCGTGAGCTTCGGATGGTAATCCCGTGAGAATAGAAGCAATTGCCGGTGTTGTATGACTGCTTACTGCTTCACACTCGAATAGAAGTCCATCTCGTTCGACAAGCTCCTGAATTTCCCTTAACTCATCTGCGAAATCGGTATAAAACCGGAAATCGAGACTGTCTATCACCACCAATACTACCACTTGAGGTTTGCGAGAATAAGCGAATTCGAGTATTTGCTCGACTGAGCGTGCTTGTGAGTTCAAATGCACCTCGAAAAACTCCGCTAAAGTAGGCGCTATTTGTAATAGAGAAATGGCTTGCATAAAAAACATTATTTGCTCATGGATTATAAATTTTTTTCTGTAAACGTTTTTTAAAAGGGTTTAATCCTGAACCGCAGTATCGCTGCAATACCTCCTAAGGCGTTTAGCCTCTTACCAGGCTCGAACTCGGTGCTGAACACCACTATTTTCCCTCTTTCTCTTTCCACTTCTTCGAGCATGCTTTCTATCTCTGATTCTTTCTCTCCTTCTTCCACTCTCGCCTTCATGAGTTTTTCATCACTGACCAGTAATGTTTCTATTGCACCATACTCCAACGCCATACTCACCCCTTCTTTTCCGTACACCGCCTTTCCACCCTTTTCCTTGCTTATCTCTTCCATTAACCTGTCCATCAGCTTAACTTCCTTTGTTAGCCGCTCCTCCTTTTTTAGCTTTTCCACAGCCCCTCTTTTCAACACTTCCATGAACCCCGACATACCTATTGAAGAAGCTTGTTCTATTCTTGCCCGATTCGCTAATTCCACATCCTTCTCCTTCAAGAAAGAAAAGAAATCGTCCTTTATGAAGCCGGGACCCGCGATGACTATTGCTTCTGCACCAGCAGATAGAAAAGAGTTTTTCAACTGCTTCAACACCTCGAAAAAAAAGTCCTTTTTACTACCCTCGTCTCTGCCCATACCTTTCCCAGAACCATACCTTATCGAAAAAAGCTCATCCACTCCATACTGTCTTACTATACCTGCAACTGCCTCCCCTTCCTCTATTGTAACTACAATTACATCAGGAGATGCCACAGCTTTTTCCGCTTCTCTTACCCTTCTTAGCTGATGTTCTTTCCAGTCCTTCACGATGGAAAGCTCCACACCGGGTTCGACGTTAAAGGTATGATAAGAACCTAATTCAGTATCCAATCCTTTCTCAATCACGCCCTTTATACGCAATCTACGCGAGAATTTGTGAAATTCGATGCTTTCCGTTCTTATACCTAATCTAAGCGGTTTTTTTTCTGTCTTACCCGGTCTTATCTTATCGGTTGCCTCTTCTATCCTTCTATACGTAACCGAATACACGAGGTCACCTTCTTCTATCACATGCTTGAGATGCCATAGATCGTCTAACGATTCGGGGATTAGAGAAATTTCCCCTATACGCTTTCTTTCTTCGCTCTCCTTCTCCTTTGTTTTCAGCTTCTTCTTTATGACCTTCATCAAAATAGAAATATACGATAATAATTTAAATAGTTTCAATTTTAATAGCGTTATTATGAACTATTTTGAAAGGGAACTGCTCGAAGAATTGAAAAAATGGCTGGAACGAAGGGAGATTCTCGCGATAAAAGGACCTCGGCAGTCAGGCAAGACAACCCTGCTCGAAATGTTGCAGGCAGTGCTGGAGGAAAAGGTTGGAGAAGAGAATATACTTTTCTTGACGTTTGAAGACCTGGAGGTGAGAGAAAAGTTCGAGACTGCTCCAAAGGAATTTATAGACAGTTTTATTCTTAATGCAGGACGATATTACTTCCTCCTGGATGAATTCCACTACGTAAAGGAAGGTGGTCAGCGATTAAAACTGCTTTACGACACGTTAAGAACTACAAAATTTGTAATCACTGGCTCATCGTCTCTTGAATTGCGAGGAGAAACCGCAACCTATTTAACCGGGAGATTGTTCTCTTTTGAATTGCTTCCTTTCAATTTCTACGAATTTTTAAATACACGCGATAAGCGATTTGCGAGGATTTATAAAGAGAGAAATAGCCTGGTGAAGAATCTTCTCAACGGAACGGATTTCTCGGTAGAAGAGGATATCTTTGTTGATGATTTATTGAAATTTCTGAATGAATTCATAAACTATGGTGGCTACCCGGAGGTTGTCAAATCAGGGAATGAGGAGGAAAAGCTGATGGTGCTCAAGAATATCGTGAATACCTATATAGATAAAGACATCATAAATTTCTTGAACATAACCGATGCCTTAAAATTCAAACGAGTCCTTACCCTGCTCTCTTCTATATGCGGAAATATCTTAAGATACGAAGCGATATGCCGGAATTCCAATACGTATTATAAAGAAGTGGTTCGCATCCTCGATATTTTACAACAGACATACGTAGTAGATTTAATCAGACCATACCACATGAATCTGGTTACTGAATTAAGAAAGAACCCAAAGGTTTATTTTCTTGACTCAGGGCTCAGGAATTATTTGATAAATAACTTCTCCGAACTCGATGTTAGAGTGGATAAAGGTATATTAGCAGAGAATTTCGTTCTTAATCGTTTGAAGAGCATTGTCGGCGACAAAGGCATTATACACTTCTGGAGGACAACGGCTAAGGCAGAAGTGGACTTTGTCGTTGAGATGCCCGATAGATTAATTCCGGTAGAGGTGAAGTTCGAGCCTTTTAAAAAGGAAAAGATACCAAAAGGTTTATTTTCGTTCATCAGGACTTATTCGCCTGCCATTGCCATTATAGTGACAAATAATTTCCTGGGAGAAAAAATGGTAAACAAAACAAAGGTTAAATTTATACCAATTGTATATTTTTAATTAAACCCTTTTCTTTAAAACTTTTAAGAAAAGTTTTATCAAAAAAGCTTTGCAGAAAAGAAAAGCGTTTACGGAAAAGAAAAACAATTCTAAAAAGTTTCTTTGATCAAACTAAGCCCCTTCGGGGCTTGCGGGGACGTGGGCGGAGCCCACGATTTTCAAAAGAAAGTTTGATGTGTAATCTTGTGGTTATAAAAAGATGAGACTGAAACCAATGATAGACGAAGCGGCGATGGTTGTAGAGAATGAATTTAAAGCTTTGGTGATTGCAGACTTGCATTTAGGTATAGAAGCTGAACTAAGACAAAAAGGGATAAATATCGGCAGTCAAACGGAAAAATTGCTAAAAAAAGCGATAAAGTGCGTAAAAGCTGCCGAACCCGATGTAATAGTCTTATTAGGCGACGTAAAGCATGCAGTCCCAAAAATATCGTTTTCGGATAGAAAAGAAGTGCCTTTTTTCTTTGCCGCGCTGGCTGAGTATGCACCCGTATACGTGGCTAAAGGTAATCACGATGGACATTTAAACAAACTGCTGCCAGAAGCGACAGAGCCAGAATGGAAACCGAAACACGAAATACATATCAAAAGTGCACAAGGATTTTTGCTGGACCACGTAGGATATACACATGGGCATTCATGGCCTTCACAAGATTTGTTCTCTGCAAAATATATACTGGTTGGACACAATCATCCAAGGATACGGCTTGTAAGCCCAAGCTCGCATTATACGAGCATGAAAAGTGTATGGATTCGTGCTCAATGCGATTATGAAGCGGTAAAGAAGCAATATCCGGAGATAAGCAGTTGGGGTGATCCATGGGTAATAATAATGCCTGCGTTTAATGAAATATGCGGTGGCGTCACTTTTAATTCTGCGAAAAAAACGCTTCTGGGACCCATAGCCTCAAAACTTCTTCGTTTGGAGGATATGGAAGCGTATTTGCTGGATGGGACGTATATAGGAAAAGTACGTGATCTGGAGGAATAGATTATTTTCCGATATTCTCCTCCCGCTTCTTCTTATGCCCGATAAGGAAGCCCAGTTCTTCCGGCTTTGCCTCACCGAAATCCGCATATCCCTTCTTTTTGATGAAATCTATAATCTTCTTCGCATTCTCTTCGCGCACCACTACCGTTGAAAATCCCGCTGCACTGCCCACGCTTCCTACACTCGTATCGCTTTCTACCGCAGTAAAGTCCGTGCAAACATTGCATCCGCTTGGAAGTATCTCTTCAAGTGCTCTCACCTTGAATTTCACCTCACCATCGGTCATAGTAGCGATGAACTTACCCATTGTTATATCCGTTTTAATGAGCTTCGAGAAATCAACACCTTTCTCTTTTAGATATTTTGTGAGTTCATCGTAATGGAAATTTTCAGTGCAGAACAAACCCACAACGAGTTTTATCTTCTCCCGGAAAAGAGGGAACTCCTGCTGTAATTTTCTAACTCCCGAAACCATGCACGGCGTTCCCACAACACCTACACCCTTCTTTGTGAACCTTACCGCTTTCTTCAGCTCAGGAAGCACACGCGCAAACGTATATTTTGTCCCTCCGAGCGTAGGAATTTCAAGCTGTTCAATGTCTCGCACGTGAAAAATCTCGGTCACCCAATCCTCATCCCTACCAACAAACAAACCACGGTCTATCATTCCCATCTCTATCGCGGAAACGATAAGTTCTGTTACCATTGCCCCATCCTGTCCTTTGAACCGCTTCGACTGCCCGGCAATGAATTCTATATAGGAGCCCAAACCGCTTTTTGGCTCGTAAACAAATCTCGGACATACTTTCACACAGGCACTGCAATCAGTGCATTCCTCTTCATAATTCGGAAATTCCACTCCATCTATTGCTATTATTCCATCCACAGGGCATACGCATGCGCATGTCAAACACCGACTACATAACTTTGTATCTATAACCGTGGCTTTCAAATTCTCAAAATACAATTTTTCCTTCAATGTTTTTTCGGGAATCTTCACTTCCCATTCCGATTTGCCTATTGCTGCCATTTTTTTCACTCCCTAAAAAGCCTCAATATTTGCATTGGACACTCCTTAACACACAATCCACACCCTGTGCACTTATCCACATCTATCTTCATCCTCACCATACCATCTTCCTTTAAAGAAGAAACCGCACCACTTTCGCACATTCCCTCGCAAATCCCGCACCCAAGACAGTTCTCAGGCTCTACGCACAGGCTCACCAGTGGAACCCCTTGCGATGGTGCAACGTCAACAATAAGCTTGTCTATGCCTTTTGTCCGTTTTAACGAGAGATCCTCTTTGTCTATTACATAGTCCACATATCCTTCATCCTCCCGGATTATCTCCGGCGGTTCAATCATTTCTTCTGTAAGCGTGAACATCTCGTCCATGTCTTTATATGCCACGTCATGGATCTTTGTTTGCTTTAATGCTCCTCCAGGACAGGTATCAACGCAGAAATGGCAGAAAATACATTTACCATAATCTAACGTGGGATAATACCTCCCGCTTGGTGCTTCCTTCATCCAGATCGCATTCGCAGGACATACAAAAGAACACTGAAAACAACTTATGCACCTTTCGGGGTCGAAGAGAATATACCCCCTGAAACAATCGGGCATTTTCCTCCGCTCCCGTGGGTACTGTGTAGTTACGTTCAATGGCATTACTACCTCCTTCGCTGCTGTTGACAGAGCGGATACGTGATGCTTTAGCTTGTCTTTAATGTCGTATTCCGGTGTTGCAACTTTCTTCATAATCTCACCCCCATTACTACTATTGACCATCCCAGTGCAATTAATGCTAAGATAAGCATTGCACCCCATCCAATTCTCAAACCCTGGTCAAGCCTGTACCGCGGATACACTCCACGGAGGTTCGCCATTACCACCAGAACTATCAGGGTTTTTATCACGAACCAGATACCATAGGATAAATCGCCCAAACCCGGAATTACGGGACCACTACCACCTCCAAGGAATAACATGGTCATGATAGCACTGAGAACGTACATCTTCTCATATCCCATCACATAAGCAAGCCCGAATGCAATACCCGAATACTCGACAAAAGGTCCAAAGGATACCTCTTGGTCTGCTTCCGGAATCTCAAAAGGCAGCCGTGCGGTAGCCATCACTGTTGCAATGAAGAAGGTGAGAGCAGCAAGAGGATTCTGGATAATCCCCCACCACACGCCGCTTTGCTTATCAATTACTCCTACGGTGTTGGATGTTCCATACAGAACGATCATTGCAAGTATTACAACAATAAACGGGATTTCGTAAGCGAAATACAGGAACGCCTCTCGAACAGTACCGATAAAAGAGAACCTGTTGTTCGATGCCCAGCCGACACCCAGAATGAATACCGGCATCAAACTTATCAACGCCACCATTATTTGTAGTGCGTAATCAGTTTGTATCGGAACGAGAGGATTACCAGCAGTCCCCGCATTAATAAAAAGTAACGGAAGAAGCACGGGGATGAAATAAAGGAACGGGAACTGCAAGAAATAAAGTTTATGGGCGTCCTTGTGTATTATTACCTCCTGAAATAGAAATCGTAATGAATCTGCAAGCAATTGGATGATACCTCTCGTGTGTGGTGAAATTTCACGCGGTCCTACCCGCCACTGCATCCGTCCGACCATTTTTCTTTCAATCCAGGGCAAAATGAGCAGCATGATTCCCATAGTAGCGAAACCCGGGATGAGTATTAATACAAAAAACGGTTTCCACAGTATAAGCGCAATTATATAGCCTATCACAGGCATTCCGAGCAAGGGATCGAGGAGCGGCTGTAGTAAGGGAATATTCACCTGGTTGTTCATTATCGTGCTTATGAGTGCGTTTATGTCAATCATTTTTCATCACCTCACCTATCCGCCTCCGGCGGGAAGTACCCAAAACTACCATAGACTGCCCAGAAGTCCGCATATCGTGCACCTTTGAGAGCTTCCATAAATCCTCGCAGGTTCATCCAGCAGGGGGTCATTACCCTCACACGGTACGGAACGTTTGACTCGCCATCACTGATAATCGAAAATAACAACGTGCCACGACCTGCCTCGGTAATGGTAGTCCATTCACCCTTTGGAAGAACCAGGTTACCAAAAACTCTGAAGAAATTGCCCTTTATATCACTCGATGCCTCTTTGTATTCTCCGAGGACGTCTTCGCTCAAAACTGCTCCTTTTATACCTTTCACGGCATCCACCGCCTGTTTTACAATTCTTACGCTTTGCTTTATCTCCTCCAGCCTACCCAGGAACCTTCCAAGACAATCTCCATCGTCTCCAGTTGTGACTTCCCAATCGAGCTTATCGTAAACTTCATAAGGTGCAATCTTCCTGATATCGTAATTTACCCCTGACGCCCTCAGGAACGGTCCTACCATTCCACATCTTATCGCATCCTCCTTCGTCAGCACCCCTACTCCTTTTGCTCTCGCTATCGTCACCGGATTGTTCACAAATATATCCTCAAACTTTTTCATCCTTTTATGTATTGCAAAAGTGATGTTATCCGTCAATCCGAGCACGTCATCCGGAATGTCTCTCCTTATACCACCGGGAACCAGGAAAGAAGGCCCGCTTCTCGACCCGGTCATTCTCATCAGCGCTTCGATTATCATTTCCCGGATTGCCATTGAATACATGAATCCCGTCGTATGTCCAAAGAACAGCGAAAATATCGCTGCGTCATAGTAGAATGCTTCTATCCTCGACAGTTCAGCCATTATCGTCCTCAAATACTGTGCTCTTTCTGGAACTTCAATACCCAGCGCTTTCTCTATCGTCCTGACATACCCTAAGTTCATGTTCACCGGGTCATTTATCGCCAATCGCTCAAATAGCGGAATATTCTGGACATATAACTTGGTTTCCGCAAGCTTCTCCATTGACCGGTGTACAAATCCCGGTTCGGGAATGGCATCCACGATTATATCCCCCTTTATCCTAAAAGTCACTCTGAGATGTCCGCTTCCTGCATGATGCGGTCCTATTGGGACTACAATCTCGTCACTAGCATAGGCATCTTCTACGAATTCTTCTGAGATTGGGATATACAGGTCTTTTGGAGGCTCAATGGGAACCATAAACTCAGGAGTTACACTCTTTTCAAAGACGTACCGCTCATCGGGAAGCTTGAATTCTTTCCTCAATGGTAGGTCCGGTGTGTCCGGAGCAAGAATGAACTTCTTTCCCATTCCTTCGTTTCCGTCGAACAAAACTCCGAAAAATTCATGCATTTCCCGTTCGGAATAATTAGCGCTTTCCCATAAGGAAGTAAGGCTCTGGATTTTCGCGTCTTTTACCCCCATCTCTGTGAAAACGGTTACAAGAACAGGCATCAGCTCCTCAACGCTATAACTTGAAACCACGTACTCCACAATAAACTTCCGTTCATGTGGCACTTCTATCACATTCACGCTCTTCACATGGTCCATCTTCATCTGGTCCCTGAGCTTCCGTGCAACCTCCATCAGGTTCTCTTGTGCTGTTCTGATGGCTATACTGTTCTTGCCGGTAATCGTTATGGATTTATAAAGACCATCCAATTCTTTTTTGAGTTTATTCTCCAGCTCTTTCCCCCAATCCACCTCGCTTTTAACGTCCACTTTAATTGCAGGCGTAGGAGCAAATAGCTTTGGCGAAGTAGGCACCATTCTTTCTTTCAGCCGCTTTTCGAAAGGCAGTTCTACTTTCTTAAATTCTATCGTTTTTCTGTCTTTACCTATTATCTTATCTTGCGTTGCCCGCACACCACGTAAAAGGGCTTCCGGAGTTACTGGACATCCGGGAATAAAGAAATCTATCGGAACGATATCAGAAGGATGAGTTATATTATAACTGTTCCAGAATATTCCCCCTCTTTCTCCACATGCTCCTATCACGTTCACAAATTTCGGGTCGGGCATCTGCCCCCACACAAATTGCAAAGCCCTCGCCATCTTCCTTGTTATCGTCCCCTCTATTATGATATAATTCGACTGCCTCGAAATGCCCATATTCAATGTGCCCAATCGCTCACCATCATAGCCACATGCAAACGCATGGGCGAGCTCAACGCCACAGCACGAGGTGATGAAGTGGCAGGGCCATAAACTCCACTTCGCAGCCCATTTCTTGAATGGCGAAAGGAGTCCTGACTCGAGGAAGCGTATATTCGCGTTCTTATATTCCATTTTTGTTTTCTCTTCACCTCTCTATCTCTATTTAATGTAACTTTTTTCTATTTTTGACTCTGCCATTTCCAGTGCTATCTTATAACCCACATATAGTGCAGGTAGGAGTAACAAGAAAGAAAGCAGTAAAAGTACCAAAAAGCCTAAACCCGGGTATGCTGAGAATAAGAGCAGAATGACTACTATTGGTTCTACCGCCATAAACAGGAACATGTACCCGAAATATTGCATGGGAAGCGTATATTTCGGGAATTTCATCGGGGGGTTCCCTGCTTCCCACCTCCACATTTTTACCTCTGTTGGATCATACCGCGGCAATATTTTTACGAGCACGAGTAGAACTCCATCTGTCAGCACGCAAATAAGTATCAGGACGCCGATTATCAGAACATTCTCTATCATTTTTGGTTTTCCTCCTCTATCATATTGCAATACCTATCGTTTGAGCAATGACCTCCATACCTTTAAAGAACCAATCTGGTAGAAACGTAATCAAGGTTATTATTACTACGGCGATGCAGATGAAGTTTGTGAGATTCGTTTTCCAACCAACGCCGAGTTCTCGTGCGAGCCTTAGATAATAAGGAATGGATATTGCGGAATTTATAACCATGAGCGCAACCAGCCAGATATACTCGGCTTTGACCAGCGAGAAGAGAATGAATAGTTTGCCCCAGAATCCCATGAGCGGAGGGAGACCGATGAAAGAGAAAGCAAGCATGTACATCATGGGTGAAAAAGCACCCTCGCTCTTTATCGCAGTGAAGAAACCTATCTTTCCGGCTGCATTCGCAAACAGCATGAGCAATGCCCCGGTCAATGCGAAAAAGAAGAATTCTGGCTTTATAATCACCACGACACATGCTAAAACATACCCCATGTTAGCAACAGTGGAGTAAGCAAGGACTCTCGCGTGCTCTTTTGACGTCAATGCCCCTATATTCCCGGTAAACATGGATACCGTTGCGAGCACCGCAGTGAATAAGGTTATTGAAACGGTCAGCGAGTTAGAAGTGCTAATCAATATTCTCAAAGCGACGATAAATGGAACGATTTTTGCGAGAGAGGCGATGATGGACATCGGGATCGGGTCTGCACTTGTGAAAACATCCGGCACCCATTCGTGCAACGGTGCAACTCCTACTTCGATACTTAACCCCAGTACAAGCATCACATAGCCAAGTATGTAGTAAAAGCGTAAGAGAGGCTGGTCTTCCCACAAGAGAACACCGTCGAACGCGTTTTTTGTATAAGCCAGGATAATAGCACCGATTAAAAACAGAACGGTGGCTAAAACCATAAACGTAATATATTTGATACCAACCTCTACGTTTGCTCCTCCTTCCCTAACCATAACTAGGATATACGTTGGCACGGAAACGAGGACGAACGCTGCCAGAATCATAGCGAGGTCTTGTGTAGTAAAAATGTACAGGGTTGCAAGTGCCATCATCCCCACCAATCCATAGTCTATACCCTGAATCACGCTCTTTATCGCTTTAAGCGAAACTAGGTTGATGATACCTATTGCAAAGATAAATGCACTATAATAGATGAGCTGGGGTGCTGAGAGTGAAACAGCCGAAAACGCAATTATAATTGCCACTACCGCACCATAGAATCCCAACTCGCGGTATTTGAAAGAGAAAACTGAACCAAGCGTCAGGATTACTAAAGCCATAAGCATCATCATCGGCAATTCCATCATAGCCCCACCCCCCCTATCGCAGCTAAAATGAGAACAATCATCACAAGACCAAGAACGATGTTGATGTACCTACTAAGGTATCCAGTCTGAATAGCCCTGATTCCTTTTGAAATCCCTCCGAATAAACCCGGTATCACCTTCGTATTGAAGAGTCCATCTATCCCCCTGTTTCCGTACTCCTGGACGATATGAGAGACGAAAAAGCCTGTCTTCGGTAGAATGTAATCGTTAGCAAAGGGGAGATACATCCGGTCGTTGAAGAAAGTACCGATTTTCGAAAGGGCGCTTATTTGCGGTTTGTACAATGCTACCACATAAGCAATTAATACCGCGAAACCCACAGCAAACGACACTGGTGCGTAGCCCGCGTGGACAAATTCCGCAGTTTCATCGCTTTTGAAGATAAGGTAAATCAAAACGAAAAGCACGGAGACCATCATCGAGTAGCCGAGTTTCATCAACCCACCGCCTTCTAAATGTTCATGGTGCGGTTTCTCGCCTTTTATGAAGTTCAGGCTGAGGAACTTCGCCATAATCCCTGCATAAACCAGAGATGTGAGAATTAGAAGGATAAGCGGTAAAAAGCCAAGGTCATGAACCAGGTGTTCCATGACTTCATCCATCCCAGACTTCACCCAGTAAGCGGTGAAAGGAGGCATTCCCACGAGGAAGGTCGTAGCTACAAAGGTAACAATAAAGGCGGGTTTTATCCGCTTCCCGAACTCGAGACCACCGCATAAGAACCTGCTGTGTGTAGCATGAATCAAATGGCCACTTACGAGGAATAAACTCGCTTTTGCAAATGCATGTACAGCCATATACCAGAACGCAACGAGCACGGCGAAATGCCCAACCCAGAAAGAAGCGGCTGCCGCTGCGAACATCAAACCAATGCTCGACATCGTAGATGATGCAAGCAGAACCTTCCTCTCGAGCATCCCTGATCCTGAAAGCGCGCCATACAATCCGGATAGCAAGCCGACGAATAGGACAACGATATAAACAGGCTCAAGCCCTGAGACACCATGCAAGTGCCAGGGTTCAATATACCACGTAAGTTTGATGAACACAAAAGCACCGGCGGCTACCATGGTCGCTGAGTGCAAGAGTGCGCTAACGGTCGTTGGACCGGTCATCGCAGTCATAAGCCACTCGCTGAAAGGAACCTGCGCCGATTTTGTGAACAGACCCATGAGGATACAAAGCAGAAGAATTACTGTTCCCGCAGTGCCAATAGTTCCAAAAAGCACGCCCCATTCTATCTCTGATATATTGAGATTGCCTGCTAATACCCATATCGCTGCGATTGCTAAAAACATGGGCACATCGCCAAATCTTATGGTTGAGATTGCCCGCCACCCGCCAAAGCTCGGTGGCCAGCTCAGTTCAAGTGGTCCTACTTTCCTTTTTGGCATTCCGACGTATGTAATCTCGTCATCGTCCCTGAACCAATGCCCGATCAAACCCCACGAAGCTGCTCCAAGTCCTTCCCAGCCTACAAACAGCAGGAACAGGTTATCACTATATACAACGAGGAGCATGGAAGCAGTGAAAAGGTTGAAGAAGAACCAGTACCACGAGGGTCTGTAATCCCCTTTCATATAGTCCAGGCCGTAAACTGCAATGAAAAACGCTATAACTGCTGTTATAACGCCCATGTATCTGCTTAAATAATCGCACATGAAAACAAAGTTTATCCCAAGCTCAGGAATCCACGCGTAAGTATATTGCTGGTTTTCAGGGAAAACGAAGAATATATAAAGGCTCATAACCACCGAAACGAAGATACCAAACACAGAAAGATAAGGCAGTTTCTCCGTCCATCCCTTACTCTTATATGCTAACGCAATGGGAATACTGCTGACAACCGGAGCTAACAAAAGCAGCAGAAAAACAATCCATTCATTCATGGCATAACACCTCCTAACCCTAAACCGGGCATTGCGTTAAGCCCTTGAATTAACGCTGTTGATAGCGGTGGGAACAGTAACAACACGGAAAGAATACCGATTATAAATAGCGGAACATAAAGGTATCCGCTTATTTCCAGCCTCTTTGTATCTTTCGGCTTGCCATAAAATACATTTCTTATCGTATAGAAACCGTACCAAACCGAAAGGATGAACATGAATATCACAGCAAGAATAATTGCTAAGCCTCCAGTCCAGCCAAGGAAAGATGGAGATCCCGATTTGAGAAACGTATCTACAACACCGCGTAATATGAAAAATTCGCCCAACATGCCGACGGTTAATATACCTCCAAGGTTCAGGAACCCGATCACGGCAGCATTTGAAATTGTCGGGATGGAATCGTGCAACCCGCCCATCTTACTAATGTCACGCAAACCGTGATGAACCGCTATAATCCCACCCGCGCTCGAGAACAAGATTGACTTACCAAAAGCATGCGACATATATTGAATAACTAAGCCTATAAGCCCAAAAGGACCAAGACAGAGCGCTGCCAACATATACCCCATCTGCGATACCGTGGAATAAGCGAGCAGTCTTTTGAAGTCGGTCTGTTTGAAGACCGAAAACCCGGCGTAAATGCTTGAAAGTATCGCATAAGCAAGTATATAGTTTCGATAAGTCACAATAAAGGAGTAATCTATTAGAGCAATCCTCAGCAAAACATACCCTGCCAGACCCACGGTTAATGGGCTTAGTAATGCACTCACCGGTGTAGGCGCTTCTGCATGAGCCCATGGAAGCCATACATGAGGTCCCAGGACGGGGAGCTCTATTACCATACCTACGAAGATAAACGCCCATGCAATCTTTCCGACCGTAGTTATTACTTTGATGTTTTCATCAGTGCTAAAAAGCGCAAGCGTGTCATTATTAATACCAATTATGAGGAACCCTGCCAGCGTAAGAACACCTGCAATTAAACTCCAGATCAGGTATAATTGACCCACCCACCTCCTGTTACCATACCCATAGAAGTAAATGAGGAGGAAAGCGGTAATCAGTGCGATTTCAAGGAAAACATACAGGAGAATGAGGTTTCCACTGTAAACGAGCCACAACATCGAAGCGGCATAGAGGTCGTATAAGAATATATATTTTCTGAACTCTCCTTCTACACTGAGCTCCATCTCCTCAAACCTGTGCTTCATGTAGGGTAGAGCGAAAAGCGCGACCATTGCGGAAACGATACAAATAGTAAGTCCAAACGCGTGTGATATAAAGTCAAAGTTAAGGGAAATCTCACCTATTGGCGGCGAAAACGTCGTTAGATGGATATCCGCACAGCCATTGAAAATACAGTAGAGTATAGCAAAAAAAGGGAGCATAAAGGACAATGATGAAAGATACGTTGCTTTCTTGGGTGCTAAAAGCGGTGCTAAACATGCTACAAGTAAGGGTAAGAGCAGGAAGTAAAGCATCATCATACTCTATCACCCCCTATGGTAATCGCACTTGTGTGAATATCCTTCTTCTGTTTGTCAAGTATGGTAATCGCCGAGATTAAAACTAAAAGTTCGCCGCTGCTCGTGAAAATCGTGATGATTGCGATACCGAATGCGGTATTAGCAAGGAAAGCAACAGAGAAGAGCGGGATCAAAGCCATAAACACGGCACCAAACATCAGCTCCAGTGATATAAGAAGCCGGATTACATCTTTACTTGAAATCGCTGCAAGGTATCCTACGAGTAGGATTGCAAATGATGTGGCATAGATTACCGATACACTCATTATATCAATTGCGGGCATTCAGCTCTCCGTCCCCCCTATCCCTATTTTTAAGACCGATAACAGCAGAAGCACAACGAGCGACATCAGAAATAAGATGAGCAAAAGGGGTTCAGTAATGGGTTCAGTAGCGGATATAAAATTTATAAGTTCAAATTCAAACGTGCTGGAATATGCAGATTGCGGAGTGAGCCTGTAAATGGAGAAGCCTATGACAAAAGCGGTTATAACTACCGGCAGCGTCCATACCCATGAAAACTGTCTTTCCGGGGCTGCTCTATACGTTGCCGCAAGCGCCACTGTTACTATACCAATCGCACCCACGAATATAAACACGATTAAAACGAAAACCGGCTGTAAGTCAAAAAGGGCATAAACGCTTGCTACAAAAACCAATGTTATAGACATGAACAGCGATGCGTAAAAATTGTCCTTGCTGAGCAAAACCCCTAAGGAGAATAACACGGCTGCCCCCACAAGGGCTGACAACAGCAACATTTCCACACTCATGGATTCAAAAATCTAAACACTCAGTTAAAAAACTTTCGGTTTTTTCGTGAGGTTACTTCACTCTTCACTCTCAAACTCGATTTTCTATTCTTTCCGCAGTTAAGTCAGTAATGAGCTGGAGTTTTGACTTCGCTTCCGAATCTTCAAGCCCTGCAATACACTTTTTCGCATTATTTACGAGTTCATTAGAAAGCTGAAGCGCGTAGTCAATCGAGCCGGAATTTACAAAAATTTCCCGCACTCTATCAATATCAAAACCGTCAAACTCTCTTTTCCTTGTCAGTATCCCTTTTATATATTCCCTTTCTGAAGGTTTTGAATGGTTTAATGCGTGAATGACAAGAATAGTTCTCTCTCCATTTTTAATGTCCAATCCAACTGGCTTTCCTGTTCTCGCCGGGTCGCCGCAAATATCTAAAATATCATCCTGAATCTGGAACGCAATCCCTAAATTTTTACCATAGTTACGAAGCCCCTCGATTTCTACTTCGCTTCCACCGCCAAGCACGGCACCTGCTTCTGTGCTCGCCATAAATGTAGAAGCAGTTTTCAGTTCCGCTACCTCCATGTAAGATTGCTCTGTCGCCTCCTGTAAGGTTCTTAACGTGAACTCCAGATACTGTCCCATAGCGATGTCAGAAACAGCACTCGAGACCAAACCCACGACTTCCGGCACTCCGCACCTTGAAAGCATCTCGCAGGAAAGCCCAAACAAGAAATCACCGATGACTATCGCCTTCTTTTCGCCATACCTCGCAGGATTAGAAGGGTTTCTCCTTCGTATGTGATTCTCATCTATAATATCATCATGAACCAGAGAAGCGTTATGGAGTAGTTCAATCGCTATTGCAGTGAACAAAGCTTTTTCCCGTGAGCCACCAACCGCCTCCGCGGATAGAAGGCATATAATAGGACGCAGTCGCTTCCCACCTGTATCTTTTATATAGTTCAGCGCATCGTATAAAATCTTATTTGAGCACCCCTGCATCTTTTGCTCGATAACCTCCCCCATCTTGCAGTTGAAGTACTGCACCTCTTCTTGAAACTCCTTCTCTTTCATTTCAATTACATTCAATTACAATTTCCATTCCATATTAATAAAACCCTCTTATAAAAAGACACCTTATTTGTATGCCATAATACTACCAAACCCTGAGGTATGGCAATAGCTAATAGAATAGGCAACATACAGAATTTTCGAGTAGCTGGATAACTTAATACCGCATCCACTACCTGCACTGGACTTCAAATCTGCACCATTATCGCAATCACCGAACCAACCATTATCAGCACCAATAATATACCTATTATCGCTCTCTGCCATCTCCCAGTACCTTTCTTCTTTACTCTTTTCTTTTTCACCATCTTTTCTTTTTATCCCCAGACCTTCTTTTTATTTCTTTGGTAAAGCTCTCTTTTGTAAAGAAAGGTTTGTTTACTCGAAGTCCGGCAACGCCGAACAAGCCCGGCAACGCACACACCCAGCCTTATTCTTACTCCAGCTCACTCCGTTATCATGCAATATCCCTGCTACCTCCTCGTATATGTAACGCATCCTATCAGGGCTTGGTGGTTTCTCATTTTCCATATCAGACCCGGGTATAGGACGCAGAGGCACGATGAACGGATAAACGCCAAGTTCGGCTAACATCCTGCTACCCTCTATGATAGATTCATCGCTCTCTCCCATTCCTGCAATTACGTAACTGCTGACTTGACAATCGCCGAAAATCTCCACGCTTCGCTTCCACGCTTCTATGTATTCCTGAAGCGGTATATCAGCCTTGCATAAAGCCACTTCTTCCAGCACTTCTCTGTCAAAGCTTTCCACATGGATTCCCACGGTATCCACAGCATCATAAAGAACGTCTATCATACTGAACTCCTCCGGCGGTTCAAACTGAGCATGGATAGGCAATCCCGTTGCTTCTTTTATCGCTCTTGCAGTTTCCGCAAGGTGATTTATACCCTTGTCGGGAGTGGATGTCGTGCCCGTGGTAAGCGTCACGTGCTTCACGTGGTCCAATTTCTTCGCCATGAGTGCCACTTCTGCAAGTTGTTCCGGCTTCTTCTTCGCTATTGTCGCACCACTTTTCAGCGAGAGTTCGATTGCACAGAACTTACACCTCTTCGGCGTGTTCCAGTACACGCAAGTTTGTATCGTTGTAGTGGCTAAGCAATTACTTCCATGCAGAAGTGCGATTTTATTATATGGTATGCCATCTTCAGTCCTTAACTCCTGAAACTTTGCATGCGGGAATCTCACTTGAGTAATTCGCTCATCAGCACTCTTGATTACATATTTTCCTTCCTCTTTTTCTACTTCAATGCTATAAGGCGACATAGAAACGAACCAGCTCTGTGTTGGAACGTTTGCTACCGTATTGCCGAAGAGGAACATCCCGCCAGCGGCAGGACCCGCACCACCTTTCCTGCCTTTATTCACGCCTGCAAAAGAGACTTGTGCGCCCAAGCATAGCAACTCCACCTTCAAATCCTTAGTTTCCATTGCCATCTCTTCCTTTTGCCTACCAATTTGCTTATCTCATCGCTTGTTATCATCCCGATAACTCTTCTATCCTTGTCTATGACTGGTAATGCGGAAATGTTATCTTTCACCAACTTTCTTATCACCAGTTCAAGGGGCTCCTCTAAATCCGCGGTTATTACCTTTTTCGTCATTATTTCCGCCAAACCCTCGTGTCTCTTCGCCACCGCCGCTGATATATCCCAGGCTGTTACTATCCCTTCAAGTTTTCCATCTCCTGATATAACGGGGATATGCGTAGATTGTGTTTCCATTATCAATTTCGCTGCTTCTGCTATACTCGCGCTTTCGCGTATCGTCTTCACTTTTCTTATCATCACGTCCTTCACTAAAGGCAGCTCCTTCGTCTGTTTCATTGGCTTGAACACTGTATCTGTTGACAGTCTCTCTACCGGCAGCGAGAGGAAAAATTTACCGCTTTCTATTCTACTCTTCAACGCATCCGCAACTTTATTCGCCATGTAAAAACTGGAAAGAGGCGAAGTTGGCACTTCTTTACCCTCTATTTCTATCATTCCAGATTTTAACTCCTCGTATGTTACTTTTCTCAATACAGGACGTTCCCGCCTGCAAACACCGTAGTCAATCACTTCTGTTACAATATCCGCATCACATATCGCTGCCTTCTTCGCTATCCTCTCATTCAACACCGGTATCGGTATTCCAATACCAACGAACAGGCTTACTCCATACCCGTAGAAGGTGGCACCCTTGAGGAATTCAGGACTCATTTCCTTCAGGTTCCCTGAGACCATTAACGTTCCAAGGTGCTCAACAGGGTCGTGTTGCGTCCCCATTCCTGCTACATATCCTCCGGCACCGCAGAGAAAAATCCTTGTGCCTACCCCGATGGTCTCGAAATCAGGGTCGTTTAAGAGAGGAGAAAGTGCGCCAGCACCGGAATAATTTGCATTACGGTAATCCGGGAGCAGTGTGCCCATATAGGTGTATAATGTCCTGTCTGTGGAGTTTGTTGCAACAGCATACCTTTGATACGCATTCCGTGGATTTAACATAATCGCCTGATTTAAATCTTCGAGCGTAATTGTTGTTTCTATCTCTTTACGAGGGTAGCAATCCGTGCCATAGCCGGTAGCCCTCATTTCTATCGGCTTACCTGCCACTAAGTCCTCTATTACATATCCTCCACCGTATTCCAATCCTTTATCCTCTGATAATTGCGTCGCTCCAAGGTAAGCATCTACTGCTGCAATCCCGGTATACGCTTCTACATCGTTAAGCCATAACCGCTGCAGTTTTATTGGCGGGTCTGCGTGACCAAAGTTGATGAACACGCCTGAGGAGCACATGGGTCCAAAAGTCCCTGTGGTGACAACATCTACTTCCTTTGCCGCTTCTTCTGCACCCAATTCGCTCACTATCTCACCCATTCTATCCGCTGTCACTACGTGAACGCTGCCATCCTTGATTCTTTCGTTTATCTCCTCTATGCTTTTCTCTGTCTTTGTCTCTGCCATATTATACGTAAAAGATGCGAAAGCAAAGCTTTAAAACTTTACGGTTTTTATTTTTATTTCTATTTCGCGTAATATACTTTCCTCACAGGCCACGATATTTCAATCTTTTCTTCATCGTATCGCTTTTTCAACGCTTTTATAAATTCATGCGTAACGACGTATTTGCTCACGGGTTCCTCCACACGCAAAATAATCGAGAAATCTATGTTCGAGTCGCCAAAAGTGTGATACCTGATGAGTGGTTCAAAGGTTTTAATCGCTCCCGGGACGGTTTCCTGTACCTTCTTCGCTACATCAAGCGTGACCTTTTCCACTTTTTCCAAATCCGATCCGTAAGCAACGCCGCACTGAATTACAGCCGACATCTCCAGCACCGGTAACGAATTATTTATGATTACACTCTCCGCAAGTTTTGAATTTGGAACAATGACAAGTGTATTTGGCAGGGTTCGCACCCTCGTGGACCGCCAGCCAATGTCTTCCACGTACCCCGAAATACCGCCTTCTATTTCTATATAATCTCCAACGTTTATTGGCTGGTCAGAAATAATATGCAACCCCGCAAAGAAATTTGAAAGCGTGTTTTGAAGCGCCAGTCCAATCGCTAAACCGCCTAACCCAAAAGCCGCAACTAAAGGCGTTATCTCTATTTCGAAATAGTCCAGAATCATCAAAAAAGCAATTAGGTAAATAGCAACTGCAACTATGTTACCCATCAATTTCGGCATCTTCTCAAATTTCTTCTGCACCCTTAGCCAGCTACTTAGCAGAACGCCCAAAGTCCGGGATATAATCAAAGCCAGCAGCAATACAGTACCGATAAAAAATATTCCGTTTATCCACATGGAATACGGGTCAAGAGCCGACAGAGACTTTGATGCTAAATAAAAACCAGCAAAAATGATAAAGATGCACAGAGGTTTTGTAACTATTTTCAATATGGCATCATCAATATCGGTCTTTGTTCGAGCAGCAATTCCTCTGACGTATTTCACGAGGATAAAATGAACAATCTTGGTAAGAATAAGAGAGCTTGCCAGAATTAAGAGGAAGTGAAAATATTCATCATGAATCAAACTCTCCATTTCTACTACCGCCATGTCTTTATAGTTAGTTACAATACTTTAAAAATCCGATATAAAAAGGTTTGTAAATGATGGGCACTTTAATATTATTAATAGATGGACGCGATAGAAGTAAAGAATTTGACAAAGAGGTTTAATAGCAAGGGTGGCTTTGCTGCCGTAGACCATATCTCGTTTAGTGTGGCAGACGGCGAGATATTCGGTTTGCTCGGTCCTAATGGAGCGGGGAAGACGACGTTGATAAAAATATTGACTACTTTGTTGAAGCCGAGTTCGGGGATGGCGAAGGTAGCGGGGTTTGATGTTAGTAAGGATAAGGAAAAAGTGAGAGAGAGCATAGGGATTGTATTTCAAGAACCTGCTCTGGACTGGCGATTGACGGGTAGAGAGAATCTGGATTTCCATGCCCGGATGTATGGTATAAAGAGGAGCGAAAGAGATGCGAGGGTGGAAGAGGCGCTAAAACTCGTTGAACTGGAAGATAAAGTGGATATAGTAACGGATAAGTATTCAAGTGGGATGAAACGCCGTTTGGAGCTTGCAAGGGGCTTTATTCACAACCCAAAAGTTCTTTTCCTTGACGAACCGACTATGGGATTGGATACGCACACGAGGAGGAGAATATGGGATTACATAAAGGAGTTAAACGAGAGCGAGGGAGTAACGATTGTATTAACCACGCATCAAATGGAAGAAGCGGATTATCTCTGTGAACGTGTAGGGATTATGGATAGCGGGAAGATAATTGCTCTTGACACACCGCAGAACCTGAAGGATTTGATAGGCTCGGATTTGGTTAGTCTGGAGATAAATATAAATAGAGGTAGTTATGATTATGCGGTTTTTAAAAAGCTTGATTTTGTTACCGACTTCATTGCGCATGACGGTTTTGTAACGTTGAAAATGGAAAGAGGCGATTTAAGAATTCCGGCGATAATGGAGGTTGCGAATAAATCGGGGATAGAGATAAAATCCGTGAATTTACGGAAACCGAGCCTGGAGGATGTCTTCTTGCATTTTACGGGAAGGAGGATAAGGGAATAGGTAATTACTCAAAATCCTGTGGATTTCAAGTAATTAAATGCAAAATGCAAAGTGCAAATTGAAAAATGCGTTGAAAAGCTTTGCATAAAAAATTACGGTAGGCTTTATGCCACAAAAGGATAGAAAAAGAACAGCGATATATTCCATTAATTATCAGACAGCCTCTAAAATGCTGGGCATCCCACTTGGTGTGGGGCTCTTGAACAATTATTTTTCATTTTCACCTTTTCTTTTCTGTCATTATATATCTGTCTTTATCTGTCAAAATGCCTATTCCTACTACTGTTGTTAGGGCAATTCCAGATATTAGTATTGCTATCATTGGACAACTACTCCACACAAACCACAAGAAAACAAGCGCCATGAAGAGGAGTATGATGAACCATGATTCACAATAGCCCGGTCTTCTTTTTCCCAGCCAACAGAGGATTTTTCTGCTCTCAGCCTTTTTTATTTCATCTCCTTGTTTCATGTAATCCATGCAATAATTATTAGAAATATTCTTCTCTGGCCATTCCTTATGCGGCTTCAAAGGAAGCCTATCGGGGAAAATACGGTAATACCATTGACGGAAATATTCTTGGCGAGCAAGATTTTTCGCAAGAAGTACGTTAATTATGAAACCACCCATCGACACACCGATCATAGCCCACCGAACACTTATCGCATACTCAGGAGGCAATCGGACTAATATCGTGTTTAGCGTACTAAAAGCGGCTAACAAGCCAGCATTAAGTAGTATCGCACCAGAAACGATCTTCTCGATAATTGTATCAATGTGTTGAATTCTTGAAAGAGTATCCCTCCAAGTCCATGTAGTATATTCACAGTTCTCGCTATCTTGTCCCGCCTTATGTTTCGTATCATCCATTGTTTTTGTATCTATTACTTTGGTTGGTTCTGTTTCTATACCCCGTATTTAACATACATAGCCTGCATTATGTTATTGACATAACGATACATAAAAGCTTTTCGATGTATGCAATTTTATTATTAATAATAGTAGAAGGAGACGAAAAATGGCAATAAGCTGGCAGGCAATCTACGTGCTGTGGCTCAGGGAAATGAAAGGGATGTTGAGGGCAAAGAGCAGAGTTGTTGGTGCGTTAGGGATGCCGATATTCTTCCTCGCATTTCTGGGATTAGGTTTTGGGCACGCATCTATACCGGGAATGCCGGAAGGGATAAATTATATTGAGTATCTCACGCAGGGGATAATAGGATTAACAACTTTGAATTTTAAATGTGCATTAAAGTATATTATAATATAGAGGTAGTAAAAATGGCGCTAAAACACATATTCGGAGAAACTCCCGTAGTAAAGATACTGGATTTTTTGATAGACCACAAAGGATATGACCACTCTAAGACAGAGATTGCCGAGAACTCAGGTATCGAATGGACGACACTTAACAGGTATTGGACTCTGTTAGAGGAATGGGAATTTGTGAAAGAGAGTAGAAAGAGAGGGAATGAAATGCGGTATAAATTGAACGAAAAAAATGCAATAGTAAAAAAACTACTTGAATTCGACCACGAAGCGGCAGTGCATATCTCAGAAAGGATTGCAGAGAAAGAGATGGCGGAAGAAAAAGTGCAGAGGGTAGAAGTAAAAGCGATTGAAATTCACGGATAACAAAACCGAAAAAATGGCAATAAGCTGGCAGGCAATCTACGTGCTGTGGCTGAGAGAGATGAAAGGGATGTGGAGGGCAAAGAGCAGAGTTGTTGGTGCGTTAGGGATGCCTTTATTCTTCCTCGCATTTCTGGGATTAGGTTTTGGGCACGCATCTATACCGGGAATGCCGGAAGGGATAAATTATATTGAGTATCTCACGCCCGGGATAATAGGAATGACCATGCTTTTCAGCTCTGTATTCGCGGGTATTTCCGTTCTCTGGGATAAGGAGTTTGGGTTTCTGAAGGAGGTGATGGTGGCGCCCGTGTCAAGGCTCTCCATCGTGCTGGGGAGAACAGCAGGTGGCTCTACGACTTCCTTAATGCAGGGGATTATGATTTTGATATTAAGTACGTTGCTGGGATTCAAAATAAAAGGTGTTATTCCTCTTGTCTCTGCGTTAATCTTCATGTGTTTGATTTCATTTACTTTCGTTGGGTTAGGACTGGTCTTCGCATCGTTTATGCGGGACATGCATGGATTCCCATTGGTAATTAACTTCGTTGTGTTCCCGATATTTCTACTCTCCGGAGCTTTGTTCCCGGTAGAGGCTCTGCCGTCATGGCTTATTCCTGTTTGCTATATAGACCCGTTAACGTATGGCGTGGATGGTTTGAGGGGTGTATTGCTAGGAGCGGGAGCTTCAGAATTTCCTATACTGCTCGATTTTATTGTGATTGCTGCTATTTCTATTGGCATGGTGAGCGCAGGTTCTTATTTATTCGAGCGGACTGAGGTGGAGAGGTGAAAGCTTTCATCTTTTATACACACTATACAAAATAAAATATCACTGGTTAGCAAAAAAGAGAGTGGAGAAGAAAGAGCTAAAATGGCAGAGATAAACTTCAAGGAGATAGAAGAGAAATGGCAGAGGATATGGGAAGAGAGCAAAATCTTTGATGCGGAAATCGGACAAGAGGAAAAGTTCTTTTTGACCGTCCCTTACCCTTACACCTCTGGTCCGCTGCACATAGGACATGGGAGGACGTATACCATAGGGGATATAATTGCGAGATTCAAGAGATTGCAGGGCTATAACGTCATCTTTCCAATGGCTTTTCACGTTACCGGAACGCCGATTTTAGCGATTGCCGACAGCATAGCGAAAGGAGAGAATGAGGTCGTGGAACGATATAAAGATTACGTCTCGATTTATGAAGATGCGGCGAAGGTTGATAAGATGGTCAATAGTTTTAGTAATGCGGAAAACGTTGCGGATTTCTTCGCAGAACGAATTTCCGAGGACTTTAAGAGGATGGGGTATTCAATAGACTGGCGAAGGAAGTTCAACACCACCGAGCCAATTTACAATAAGTTCATCGAATGGCAGTTTAAAAAGCTTTACGATAAGGGCGTGATAAAGAAAGGGAAATATCCTATTACATATTCTATTGAAGATGGGTCGGCAGTTGGAGAAGATGACATAGAGGGAGGAGATACGGATAAGGTATCAATAATTGAACATACGACCATAAAGTTCGAACTTTCTGACGGCAGTTACTTAATTGCAGCGACGTTGCGTCCTGAAACCATTTTTGGCGTTACAAATCTATGGATAAACCCTGCTGCAAGATATGTTAAGGTTAAGGTCGGGAGCGAGTTCTGGATTGTATCCGGGGAAGCAGCGGAGAAATTGGGTTACCAGAGGGAAGAAGTTGAGGTTTTAGAGGAAATAGAAGGAGGATTTTTTGTAGGTAAGAAAGTCAAGGAGCAGGTGGAGGGAAGAGAGATTCCTGTTTTACCTGCAAGCTTCGTTGACGAAGACGTAGGCACAGGCGTGGTCTATTCGGTTCCGGCACATGCTCCTTATGATTACATTGCGCTCGAAGATTGGATGAAGGCGGAAGGGGTAGAAATACCGCCGATAAAGATAATAGACATAGAAGGGTATGATTTGCCAGCGAAAGAGATATGCGAACGAATGGGGATAGAAAACCAGGAAGATGGGCGATTGGAGGAAGCCACGCAGGTAATCTATAAGGACGAATTCTATCGCGGTGTATTGAACGAAAAGTGCGGTGAATTTGCGGGTGTTAAAATCGCTGCGATAAAGGATGAAGTTAAGGATTGGCTAAAGGGGGAAAACATAGCGGATGTATTTTACGAGACTTCGAGGGAGACAGTAACGAGAGGCGGAGGTAAGGTAATAGTCGCGGTCTTGCAAGACCAGTGGTTTATAGATTACACGCCGGGCTGGTGGAAGGATTTGGGGCATAAACTCGTTGAAGGAATGACGTTCTATCCGGAGAAGTATAAAGCGTATATGCATGACATTATTGACTGGCTGGCTTTGAGACCCTGTGCGAGAAAAAGGGGTTTGGGCACAAAGTTTCCGTTTGAAAAAGGATGGATAATCGAATCTTTGAGTGATTCTACTATTTACATGGCGATGTACACCATAGCACACCTGCTCAGGCAATTGCCGGTTGATGCCTTGGAAGAGAAGTTTTTTGATTACGTGTTTTTAGGAATTGGCGATGCAGAGGAGATAAACATTGACGTGGATGTTTTGAACAGGATAAAGGAGGAGTTTGAATACTGGTATCCAAATGACTTGCGGCACACTGCACCACCGCACCTCTCTAACCATCTGGTTTTCTTTTTAATGAACCACGCAGCGATATTTCCTGAAAGCCGGTGGCCGAGGGCTATAACCCTGAACGAGTTGATGGTTAGAGAAGGGCGGAAGATGTCAAAGAGCAAAGGAAATGTGATTCCTTTAGCGAACGTGTCGGAACTTTATGGCGTGGATTTATACCGACTTTATTGTGCGATTAATGCGGATTTCGCAAGCGTAGTCAATTGGCGTGAACAGGACACGGAGTCGTTGAGGAAAAGATTTAATGCGTTGATAGAGCTATTTGAGGAGAGTAGCGGGGTTGATGCGTTAAAAGAAAGCGAGTTTACGCATACCGATAGATGGCTAATGTCGAAGTTTTACAGGAGGTTGAGGGAATCTATTGAGCGATTTGAAGCGTTTAGAATACGCGAAGCGGGAATAAATATGGTGTTCAACTTGCTGAACGACGTTAGATATTACGAGAAGCGGGAGAGCCAGGAACGGCGGAGACGGATTGTCAGGAATGTAATGGAGGATTGGCTGATAATTCTATCGCCTATGGTGCCTCATATATGCGAGGAGATATGGCACAGGCTACACGGTCGTGGAGCAGAGCCTCACAGTTTTGTTTCTTTACAAACGCTTCCTGCGATAAAAGAGGAGTTTATTGATGACCGCGTGGAGCGGGAGGAGGAATATCTGGTTTCGCTGATTGCGGATATAAATGAGATATTGAAAATAGCCAGAATTAGGGCGAGTAAAATTTACGTTTATACTGCGGAGAAATGGAAGTGGGAGATATTCCACGCAATAAAGGATGTGCCCGATAAGGATAAGATTAAGGAGGCGATGAAGCGCAGAAAGGATAAAAGCACGGTGGATTTTGTAAAGCAATTGATGAAAAGTAACCTGGATTATTTCGAGCTTAGCGAGGAGGAAGTGCTGGAGCGCGAGAAGGACTATTTGATGAAGGAGTTCGGATGTGAAATGGGCGTAAATGAGGAATACGATCCAAAGGGTAAGAAAGAGTTTGCTATTCCGCTTAAGCCCGCTATTTATGTGGAGGGGTGAAGTGTTGAGGTATACCTTATAAATGCAGAGGTTTTATATCCTATAACTGGAAATATTAAAAAATAATAAGTGATAGAAAAATGGAAAAAGAACAATTTAATTCAATAGCTTACGCGGTTGCAATGGAGGATTATGATAGAGCCCTTACGATAGTTAAAGAATTAAAGGAGCTTTATGTTACTACAAAAGAGGATACATTAGCCTCAATTTTTGAAAAAATCGAGAATGCGCTTATATATAGAAAAAATAAAGAATATGGTAAAGAACAAGAGCTATGGAGTGAAATTTCTGAGTTAGCCAAGAACATAGATAATACATTATCTATTTTTGCTAAAGCTTGTTATTATGATGCAATCGCAGATTCCGCTGAAGATAAAGCTAAAGCGCTTGAATACCACAAAAAAGTAAAAGAAGAATTTGAAAAAATTGGTGATGAAATCCTAATTTTACTTGCGTCAGCATGGATTGAGGAATTACCTGAAAAGGAGGTCTATGAGAAGATTGCCAAAGAATTTAAGAAAGCTAATTTTGGGAATTTAGCAAATCAAGCAATGGGCTTGCATTATTATGCACTGGCAAGTGCCACAGATAAGTTAGATGAACAAGCAGAATTGAATAAGAAATCTGCTGATGAATTCAAGGAAGGGAACGATGAGAAGCGGTATCATTGGGCAATGGGCGGGCATTATACTGCATTAGCAAATGCGGAAGAAAAGCCAGAAGAACAAGCTGAGCTATATAAGAAGTCTGCTGAGGAGTTCAAAGAAGGAAAACTTGATGAACATTATCATCAAGCAATGGGCTTGCATTATGGCGTATTAGCAAATGCGGAAGAAAAGCCAGAAGAACAAGCTGAGCTATGTAAGAAGTCTGCTGAGGAGTTCAAAGAAGGAAAACTTGATGAATATTATCATCAAGCAATGGGCGGGCATTATGGCGTATTAGCAAATGCGGAAGAAAAGCCAGAAGAACAAGCTGAGCTATATAAGAAGTCTGCTGAGGAGTTCAAAGAAGGAAAACTTGATGAATATTATCATCAAGCAATGGGTTGGCATTATGGTACATTAGCTGGTATTATTGCCGAGTCGCCAGAAGAACAAGCGGAATTATATAAGAAGGCTGCTGAGGAGCATAAAGAAGGAAAAGATGAAATAACTTATCACCAAGCAATGGGTGGGCATTATAGTTTATTAGCTGGTGTTGCCGAGTCACCTAAAGAGCAAGAAAACCTATATAAGAAGTCTGCTGAGGAGTTCAAAGAAGGAAAACTTGATGAATATTATCATCAAGCAATGGGAGGGTATTATAATTCATTAGCAAATGCTACTGAAAAGCCAGAAGAGCAAGCGGAGTTATATAAGAAGTCTGCAGGTAGGTTTAAAAGAGGCAAGGATGAAATATCTTATCACCAAGCAATGGGCTGGCATTATGGTACATCAGCGGGTGTTGCCGAGTCACCAGAAGAACAAGCGGAATTATATAAGAAGGCTGCTGATGAGTACAAAGAAGGAAAAGATGAAATAACTTATCACCAAGCAATGGGGTGGTATTATAATTCGTTAGCTATTGCTACTGAAAAGCCAGAAGAACAAGCTGAATGGTATAAGAAGACTGCTGATGAGTACAAAGAAGGAAGACTTATTGATCCGTATCACCAAGCAATGGGGTGGTATTATAATTCGTTAGCTATTGCTACTGAAAAGCCAGAAGAACAAGCTGAATGGTA
>JAFNKG010000011.1:45628-49674 GCA_017883965.1 Candidatus Methanophagales archaeon
TAGGGAGGCTGCTGATGAGTTCAAAGAGGGAAAAGACGAAATATCTTGGCACCGAGCAATGGGGTTCCATTATTTGATATTGGCATCCATTACAGAAAAGCCAGAAGAGCGGGCTGAGTTATATAAGAAGTCAGCTGATGAGTACAAAGAAGGAAAACTTGTTAATCAGTATCACCAAGCAATGGGTTACTATTATTCTTGGTTGGCATTCATTGAAACAAATCCAAAAGAACAAGCTGAGTTATATACGAAATCAGCCGATGAGTTCAAAGAGGGAAAACTTGATGAGCAGTACCACCAAGCAATGGGCTGGCACTATAATTCGTTAGCAAATGCTACTGAAAATCCAGAAGAACAAGCAAATTTATATAATAAATCTGCTGAGGAGTTAAAAGAAGGGAAACTTGATGAGCAGTATCACCAAGTAATGGCTTGGCATTACTATTCTAAAGAAGAAAAATTGGAAGCAGCAAAGGAAACTAACTGGTTATATGTAGCCGGTATTGCTTTAAAGAAAGTTGGGGTATCAATTCAAGCTAAAAAAATAAAGTATCTAACAGATGCTATCTCATCTTACAAGAGTTATTTAAACGCAAATAATAAAAAATTCCCGAAATTTTCAGTCTTCATAGACAGTAACATAAAAAATCAAGGGAAAATAAGCGAGATTAGTAGGGAGATTAGTAAAAACTTAAAATGGAAGTTTCCCCCGGATATGGGGAAGATTTTATTTAATCCGTATAGGTTAAACGAGGGGATAGAAGAAAGTGATTTCGTTTTTCTCTTTGTAGAAGATGATATAGATAAAAAATTGGCATTCGAATTAGGATTAGCCTACAATGTCTCAAAGCCGATCGTAATATTGGCTCAAACTAATAAACTAAACTCAGTTTTTCGAGAAGTTGCAACTATCACTAATAATGAAGAGTATGCAATTGCTGCACTTAATGTTCGTTCAATTTTTGAAAGCCAAAAGTTTATAGAAATCGGAAAGAAGGATAGAAAAGATTTCGATAGTTTTATCAAAATGTTAAATGAAGTTGCCGATAATCTGGGTATTCGTCTTAGTACAAAAGAAGAGAAAAAGGGCATTGGTGATTAAAAATGGCAGAAGTCGGTGAATTTGTAGCAGTTGATAATGAATTTTTGATTAAAGAAATGTGTAAATTTTTAGGCTTTTCTATGGATGTAGAACTAGAAAAGGACTTGAATAAAGGTATTATGCCGGAAAGATTGAAGAACATGTTTGAAACTAAAGGTGCTCCCCTTTCTGAAAATATTACTGTTAAGAAAGAAAATGAGAACAAATGGGTGATAACTGACGAAGAAAAGAAAGATACCTACATTGTCAGGAAAGAGGATGGAAAGCTAAACATTTGCAAAGAAGCTAATGATCACAGAAAGAAATATTCCGATTTTATCATAGAAATATATGAAAAGTGGATAAAAAATAATGTTCCTTCTGATATTGAAAGTCGCATTCGAACTTTAGTAGAACAAAGTCGATATTTAGATTGGGTTCTCTATTTGACAAATAAGCGATATCGAGACCATTATCAACATCAATTTAATGTTGGGGCATTAGGTTGGTTTTTATTACAGATTCATGTCTCTAATGACATGACGCTAGAGCAAAAAATAGCGGATCGTTATAGCTGGGAACTAAAGGATGTTCATACAGCGTGGTGGATTTCTTCGTTACTTCATGATCATGGATACCCTATCTCCTATTTGTTTAGTTCAATTCCTGCAATGAGGAGAATAAGACTAGAATTTGAAACATTAAAATCATCGATTGAACAGATAGAAGATGCTATAACTGATGTTTATCATTACACTCTTTGCCGTGACTTTGCTAAATTGATTTACGAGCAATTAACGACTGAAGAAGTTCTTCAAGAAAAAGTTGGACATGGAATAGATCTGCTTGGCTTCCCTGAGATTAAAAGTAAAGATGAAACGGGTATTCATGATCATGGCGTGTTAAGTGCAGCAAATTTGGCATTAGTATTAAAAGATGGTTTAAATGATGTCCTAAAAGAAGCTGCTAAAGCTATGGCTTTGCATAATAACACTAAAATAGAAGTAGAAATTGAAGAAAATCCTTTAGCATTTTTATTAATACTCTGTGATGAACTTCAAGAGTGGGGTAGAAAGATGATAATATCTGATGATTTTACTTCAGAGTTAGAACAAATTAAACTAGGTCCATTTTTAAAAAAAGGAAACGGCATGGAATTTTCCGAGTTATTAAAAGTTAAATTTGAGTATGAAGATGCAAGAATATTAAGAGATACTAATTGGAGTTATGAATTATTTAATAAATCTAAATTAGAGAATTTTAAACGTTTGAAATTTTCTAAGGGAGTGAATCCCAAAAAATTAGAGTTTGAAGTTAGGATTCCCTCTTCCATTTAATATTTCAGAAAAAGAACAAGTTGCAAAAATGGAAGACATAATATGTTTATTGATGGCCCTGATTACTTCTCTCACTGTTTTAGTGGTAGATGGTGCTACCGAACCTATTCACTCGTTGGTAGCTTTGGGTACAAGAAAGAAGAAAAAAGTAAAATGCTAGTCCTTAGTATTTGCTTTTTCGAGAAAAGCATTTTATACACCAAATTCATCACTTCCTTCGCATGAGCTTGTATAAATTTCTTTCTCGGCTCCACATCTTCTCCCATCAACACCGTAAATAACCAATCTACTTCTGTGGCATCCTCTAAAGGCACTTGTTTTATACAGCTTGTAAGCGAAGTCAAAATAAACTTTTCTTTTAAAAAGTGTTTCGTCATTGTGATTTCAATTTCTTTTCGTTTCTTTCACTCTACCAATCAAATCCTCAGCAGATACTAATCTCTGCCTCCTTTTCATATCGTTCCAAATCTTTAATTGCTTATATAACCAAAAATCCAGTTCGTCTGCGTCCGCGGCATAGATAACCACGTGATTTTCCAGAATTTCGCCACGCAGATACCAGGGTATCTCATTGAATACTACGATATCGTATCTTTCATCTGCCGAAACGAACAAAATCCGCTCGTATAAATCCTTCGATTCAATGCCTTCCTTTTGTATCACACATATATCAATATCCGAACTCCTATCCGCATATCCCTTAATGAATGAACCATAAACCAATATCCCTTTAACGTAGGGCATCACATCCTTTAACACGTCTAAGAGATGTTCTTTCATTTTCTTATCCATTCTAAAACCACCACCAAAAAATCGCTTAAATTATCCTCTTTTTAATATCCTCGTCCATCTCTCTTTCTATTGATTTATTCTACCATTTCATGCTTTTATAAACCTTTGCACCATTCATTTGGCAGGGCAATAAAACAGAAAGTAAATAGCTTGACATTGTCAGATTAACCGCAGAGACCTGACAACTAACCCCTACTTATTTTCTCTGTGAACTCAGCGTTCTCGGCGGTAAATTTTAAATATAACAAAGTCAAGATAGTCACCTGTAAATTTATACCGTAGTTTCAATATTCACATAACGAAATGCAAGAATTAATAAAATACGGTAAGAAGATAGTAGAGGCAGGGCTTGCGCATTCGCATTTTGGAAACGTCAGCAAGCGAGTTGGTGACCAGATGCTTATCAGCACGACTGGAAGTATGCTTGACGAGCTTGAAGGACAGATTGTTACGGTTCCCATAGATCCTGCATCGCCGGATGAACTTGACGTTATTGCATCAACGGAGATAAACGTCCATCGAGCGATTTATAAGGAAACGTCCGCTCTTGCTATTTTACATGGGCATTCAGAATATGCAGTGGTGATGTCAATGCTTTACGAGCCGGGCGAGCAGATAGTGCCTGAAGATTCAGAAAGCGTTTATTTTCTGCATGAAATACCCGTGGTGACAGGTGGTGTCGGCTCGGAAGAATTAGCAAGAAATGCAGCCAGTGCGCTTCGTGACCATAAAGGAATCGTCGTTCAGGGTCATGGCACGTTTGCTCGTGGCGCAACGGTAGATGAAGCGTTTGTAATTCTCAGCTCGATTGAACACGCATGCACGGTTAAATATTT
>JAFNKG010000069.1 GCA_017883965.1 Candidatus Methanophagales archaeon
TACCAAAATTCCAATGACAAAAACTGCGAAGCGTTCTTTGGTAAAGCTTTCTTTAGAAAGGTTTGTTTTGAATTTGGTGCTTAGACATTTGAATAAAGCCCTTACAGGGCTTGCGGGGTTGTGGGGTTGTGGGGCAGAGCCCCACAGTTTAGGATTTGGTGCTTAGGATTTAGGATTTTTCACACTTTGTTGAGAGCTCTTTCATAGTTTCAGTGGTGTCCGCTTCCACAAGTTTAATACAAACTCATTGGATATCTGTCTGTCAGGCATGCCCGTTAGATTTTCTGGATTGGTGATGAATCCACTTGACTTCTCAGTCCATTCGCCATATCTGGCGAGTTCTGAAAAGACTTCCTCCTTGACCAACCATCCTTCACTCGCAGGACAATAATTATCAATAAACGCTTCGATTATCCTTCTCTGGTCTCTGCCGGGGAGTTTTTTTAATGTATCTTCATAAAATCCGATATTCAAATGAGCCAGAACTTCAAAAACTGGAATACCCACTGACAAATCGATATTTTCCCTTAGGAACCCTATCTGTGTCATCAATCCTTCACGAGTAAGTTTAAAGCATTCCTGGCATCTCCTCAGAATCTCACGCGCACCACCAAAGAAAAGGTCTATATCCCTAAATCTCAAACCTTCTTCGTTAAACAGCTCTAACTCTGTATCTGTATCTTCCGCATTTTTATTTATTTCCCCTTTCATAGCAGGAATCTCATCCCTGTATATCGCGTGTTCATAGTCTATCAGGTTACCATGAGCATCTATATTTCCAGGATGGGTGAAGCAGTGGTAGATTCCAAGCTCATGTGCTGTTCTCAATATCCTACTTAATCTCTTCATGGCATTGGACAGAAGCTCAACATGGGCGATACCCTCCTTTATGGCGAGCTGGTGAACTATCTGGAAAAGGTCAAGCCTGATAAAAGGAATATAATCTTCACCCCATCTTCTGAGAACACCATAACGAATAATTTCACCTTCTTCTTCATTTTCAAGTTCCTCGCACTCTTCAGCACTTAAAGGTCTAACATCTATCTTTGCACCTTCGGTTTTGAGTAACGCCATTCCAACATCGTGATACTCCGCCTTAACGTTGCCTCCACTTCTGGCAATATCGTTTAACGCTCTCGCTTCTCGCTCACCATGCTCCTTTAAAAGCAATCCTCGTGGTTGACCACTTGCAGGCACTATCTCATCACTGTATGGCAATGTAAGACCTTTATATTCATTGAGTTCGTTGTTCTCAACAATGAAGTATGCCCTCTGGCTATGAGATTCAAATGCCTTCTTCTGTAACAGTCTTCTCCGGACATCCTCAGAAAGATAATCTATATGCGAATATGCCATTTTTGTCACCGGGTCGAAATAGACCCGCACTTGCGCTAATGGTCTCAACTGCTGCCACTCTATCATGCTATGTCCATACAAGATGTCTCCAATTTTTTCTTTTTCCCGCGGATATTCTGGATTCATTCCTGTTTATCGGATTCGGCTACCTGCAGGCACTTCTCTATCCGGATGCAACAAAATCGGCTTGCCATTGACTTCTACGGCTAAAATCATTCCCTGACTTTCAACGCCCATGAGCTTTGCTGGCTTCAGATTAGTCAAAACGGGAACGAGTTCGCCAATCAAATCCTCTGGATTATATTCTTCTGCAATCCCGGCAACCATCTGTCTCATCTCGTTTCCAACATCTACGTCGAGTTTGATTAACTTCTTGCTTCCCTCGATTCTTTCTGCATTCTCTATCTTTCCAATCCGCAGCTCGAGCTTTGCAAACTCGCTTATATCTATTATCTCTTTATTTCCCATACTATCACCTCATCATATCGCTAAGAAAGCTTTGGTGCCATTAAAGTTTATTCTTTTTGACCTATCTACTCTCTTATTTTTTTCCGATGATACCTGGAATATATTGCTCCAAGAGGGTTATGAGCGAGAATGCGGTAGCACGCCTTTTCTTTGCAGCCCGCACAATTCATAATCTTAACTTATTAGTTTTTCTTTTAGCACAGGTTTTCTTTTTATGAAAAAGAAAAAGTGTATGAAAAGCGATTTAAACAAGTGGCAGGGAATAGAGCAGGAGTTCAGAATAGGTATAAGTTCGGTATCAGAGCGATATAACCCCGAGGAATACGCCATAATGACTTTTAATGCGCTAAAAGGCTACAAATTCTTTGACGGGCGACCTGCGATATTATATTCAGCGGAAAACTACAACGGGTTCATGCGGAATGGCTCTCGCATTTATATTTGCAATGCGCATCCTGAGATAGCAACGCCAGAATGCCGAAATGCCTTCGAGATGCTGAAGTATGACAAAGCTTCGGAGTTTTATATGCAAATCGCAGTTGAGTTATTGAACGAGCAATTGAAATTGAAGGAGCGGGATAAAGAGTTCACGATACAATGCTGGAAGGCGAATACGGAATTGAAACCAGAATTCACCAGAGCAACACACGAGAATTATTCCGTAGATGCGAGTAAGTTCAAAAAGGAAGGTGAATTCAAGAAAGAATGTTTGATTCCTTTTCTGATATTGAAAACCATCTTCTTTGGTGCTGGTGGATACGTGACCGAGGGAAAGGGTGATTTCTCTCTTAAAGAACTGGTGGAAAATGCGAAGTATGTCGTGTCTCCGAGGGCAATGGCAACGAACAGCGTCTATGGCGGTGGAGGCAGAAAACATTCTCTTTTCTCTATCAAAGGTATCTCTAACCTCAGAATCCATGTGGATTCAGGTGAAGGACTGAGGATTGAAGTTGCGAGATTATTGAACAATGCAATCACTTCTTATGTGATACAGGCGATAGAGTCTGGTCGGATAGGTAAAGTTGCAGGGATAGAAGACCCAATAGGTACCCTTAGGGCTTTATCAAGGAATGTAGAAGGTGACTGGAAGATACGATTGGAGAATGGTGAGAGAACAAATGCGCTTGATTATCTGAATTCTACTTATATTGATGCGATAGAGGATTTATTTGAAGAAAGAGAGCAATCTCATTGGGACGTTTATGCACTGAGGACGTTTAAAGAGTTGCATGAAAAACTCGAACAGGGTTTGTATGAAGACGCGTTTGTGTTCAGGAAAATTGAGTGGCTGATGAAATTGCACGTGATAGAAAACGAGATAGACAAATTTGAATACGATGGTGGAGAAGAAGAGAAGAAAATATGTGCTTGTTTTGATTTCTCCAACCTTGGTGAGCATGATTTGTATGAACGAGTTGCGGATGTGATAGGCGTTGAAAGGATACTGAGAGAGGAGGACATAGGAGAAGCTTTGTTGTATCCGCCGGAGAATTCGAGAGCTTCGCTGCGAACTGCATTGATAGCGGAAATCATGCGATTTCAACCTGAGAACCTCATCGTCAGGTGGAACAGGATAGTGAATCCACCAACGACGGATGCAGAGATAAATTTTAATGCGTTGGAAGGATGGGATGAGGAGAGGATAAAAGAGAAAATGGGGGAAGTGAAGAGGTTTGGCAGGGATAGGTGTCTTGCATGATTTTATTTTAATATACCCTTCAGGTAAATAATGCTTAAGACCATATACTTTTAAATGAGAAGAAAGAAATGAATGAAGACATCGGCGCATACAACAAAATGGGGAAGGGTATAACAGAACCGGGCAAGAAGGTTGTTGGATTTCTAAGTAAGCAGGAGCACGTTAAGCTTGCATATCTCTTCGGCTCAGTAGCTGAAGGGAAGCAAGGGAAGTTGAGCGATGTAGATCTGGCAGTTTTTCTGGATGAATCTCTGAGCAAGAAGGAGCGGTTTAATCTACAACTGAAATTAATATCGGATTTAACGAGTATCCTAAAGGCAGATAAAGTGGATTTGGTAATTATGAATGACGCCCCCCTTTCACTCAATTACGAAATAATAAAGGCAAATCATCCTTTGCTTGTTAGAGATGAAGGGAAGAAGATAGATTTTGAGCATGGAATACTATCCAGATATCTTGATAGGGGGTACTATGAAAAGAGGTGGGCATCCGAGTTCTTGAAAAGGGTTGCCGAAAGAGGAATTTAGGTGAAATATGGATGAACGAAAAAGAAAAAAACACTAATCACGGGCATAACTGGACAGACGGGGAAAAACTGATACCCAGAAGGTATAGCAATGCAATTAGTATCGGTTGATGAATCAGGTAAATCAGTAATGAATGCCGTCCTAAAAAGCAGAATAATCTTATGAAAGTGAAATTAGAAAGGTCACAAAGGTTAAATTTTCGTTTGTACTCAGGATATAGTAAATTTCCAAAAAACAAGCCTATTAGAATTACTCCAAACCATGGAAAAATCGGGAAATAGTCAACAGTATAGAAGCGCTCTGGTCTGAGTCCTAACCACATTAACCCGGGAAAACCAAATGTAAAGTTCTTCAAATATATTCCAATAGATATGAAAACAATACCGATCAACAGATTCCCGGAACGGAGTTTTAAAAATGGGTATGCGAGAATAATCGAAATTCCAATAAAGTGAAGCACGCCAAATACAATAAACCCTTCTCTCAAAAAGACAAAGGTCGTTAAGGTAATAATCAAGCCCCATGAAAAGACCTTTAAACCTCTTTTGAGATATTTCTGGTACACTTTTTGTCCTGCATTCTGTATTTTCTTAGCCCTTGAAAAACTAAGCGTTAGTGATATACCAACCAGAAGAATAAAGATCGTGGCTGTCGTGCGTCCAAAATATAACCAGAACCCAGAATGTAAATTAAGATTGTATTCACCGAAATAGGTCAGGTCATAAAGTAAATGGAACAGTATCATCATGATTATCGCAAGTCCACGCAGGAAATCTATTTCCCAAAATCGCTTCTTCAAATTATTAGCCATTACATGTATAATATCTCGAAAATTAAGGAATATGGGTCTGGTGATGACTCGTGTGATATGTCGCGTAACTCACTTCTCACTTTCTCCATCAATCTATAATAAAGATTGATGATATTTGATAAATTATATGAAAGCAAGAATAAACAAGAGCTATTTAGAATTAGCAGTTGGCGATATTACAGATTTGGAAGTGGATGCGATAGTGAATGCAGCGAATTCAAGTCTGAAATTAGGAGGAGGAGTTGCGGGCGCTATAAGTCGTAAAGGCGGCAGGATAATTCAGGATGAGTGCGATAGGATAGGATACTGCCCTGTTGGGGAGGCGAGGATAACAAGTGGTGGAAGCCTAAAAGCGAAATACGTGATTCATGCGGTTGGTCCCGTGTATGGCGAAGGAGAAGAGGATGAGAAATTGAGGAATGCAACACTAAACAGTTTGAAACTCGCAGAGCAATACGAGATAAGTAGTTTAGCATTACCGGCAATATCCACCGGTATATTTGGATTCCCGAAGGATAGATGTGCGGATATTATGCTATCCGCTACGGTTGCTTATCTTAAAGGCGATACAACCCTGGAGTGGGTTATTTTCTGCCTTTACGACTCAAAAGCCCTTGATATTTTCAAAAATCGGTTAGAAAAAGTCGAATAGAAAACAGAGCATGCAAATTGAACAAATCAGAAGTTTGTGGATGAATGTAACGGGGTTGCAATAAATTGCTTTAGTTTATGTTTGACTTCTTCCTTTTTTGACTTCTCGACAACAACAAATATCTCCTGAATACTTCTTTTGCTGTGCGCCAATAACTTGAAGCCCGAGTGAGTATCTCGTTGCAATCGCAATTCCGGCTGGTTTATGCGTCTCACTGAGGAATGGAATATCGAAGCAGGTATAACTTTCTCCACACCTTCTATCGCAGAGATTTGTTCCAAAAGTGGCAGAACACCTTCTACAATTCCATGCTTCCTTTTGACGCCATGCTTAACGTATCGGAACCTCGACATTTCAATACAGATTTATCCCAACACAGTATCCTCATCAGAATACGAAGGCGAACAGAAACATAAAAATCTTACTTTCTTAGCTGTGGAAATCTTATGCTTCTCTTCGGGATGTATGACCACAATATCACCATCCAAAACCTCCTTCTTCTCACCTTCAAGCTCCATAACGCCCTTTCCTTCCAGAATATAATATATCTCCTCGGAAGTCTTATGAAAATGGCGTTTTGTTTCGTGATAAACAGTGGCTTCCGCCAAACTCATCCGCTCGGATTTGAACAGCTCTCTTATCTCAGAGCCATCTTTCGCTATAAAAGGGCTTTTTGATTCTCTACTCACTACTCTTATCATCAAATGACTTTTATAAATACAAGTTAAAAATAAGAATCAGAAATGAATGTCGTAGTGCTCTCGGATACACATGCAGAAGATTTGGCGGATTTGCCAGAAGGGATTCTGGAAGACCTGAAGAAAGCGGATTTGATAATTCATGCCGGGGACTATATAAGCAAAAACCTTCTCGACCAATTGCGGGAATTGGGTGATTTTAAGGGTGTTCATGGTAATATGGACTCCGATGAGGTAAAGAGGGAACTGCCGGATAAAGATATTTTTGAAGTTAGTGGATTTAAGATTGGCATAACTCATCCTTCAGAAGGCGGGAGCCCAGTTGGCTTAAAGAGCCGGGCGAAATCAAAATTAGGTGAAGATTTAGACCTGCTTATCTATGGGCATTCGCATAAACCGGCGAATGATAAGGAAGGCAATACTATTTACCTCAATCCCGGTACTGCAACAGGGGCTTTTCCAGCAAAATACAAAACTTATGGTATTTTAGGGATTGGGGATGAGATAGAAGCAGAAATTGTGAAGATTTGACCCTCGGGGAAGAAGAGGATGCCTAATTTTGATGCCGCTTTAATATTTTACACTCCGCCTACTCAAAAGTAGCTTCTACTTCTCTTAATTTCTTTACAATCTTTGAAATAGCTTTTCCTTTCTCTGTTAGTCTGTATTTAACCGTTCTATCCTCCATAACTTTTCTTTCCAGTAAACCTGCTTTTGTTAATTCTTTTAAAGCTCTTGTAGCGGTTGGCCTGTATTTCATCAATTTAGCGATATCGCCGAAATTTAACTCTTCAGTTTCTGATAATGTGAGAATAACATCATCACATCCAGTTTTTGCTATCACTTTCAACAGTCTCATAAATGGAATTTAAAAACGAAAAGTTTTATACCAAGTAGAAACAAAAATGATAGTGATAACCAAAAAAGTTTATAAGTAACAAAATGGTTTATAAAGTCAAAAAGAAAAAAATAGCATGAAAATCAAAGAGGCTTTACTAAAAGAAGTTCGCGTGCTCTTGCATCCAATGAGGTACAGGATTGTGGAACTACTCACAGAGAAGTCAATGCACATAAACGAGATAAGTAAAGTGCTGGGAGAAGAAAGGCGGCTTGTTTCTTATCATCTACTTATTTTAGAGAAATATGGATTCTTGACCAGTAATTACGAGATGTCTGAACAGCTGAAGTCAAAAGGAAAGGCGATAAGGAAATATAGCGTGACGGAAAAAGTGGAAGAAGTGATTTCAGAGCTTAAAAAGAGGCTTTAGAAAATGCAGACAAATAAATTCATGATTCTTCAGCAGGTTCTACCATACGCAAATACAATCTGCTCCACCATATAACGGTTAATGGTAGGATAACAATAACAGATAGTATCATGCTTATCAGCCATCCGATATATTCTAGGAAACCAAAAGACGCAGAGATTAGGCTTAATGCAAAAATAATAAGCCATAGCAAGAAGACAGCGAGTTTATTATTCATAAAAAATTTGAATCCATTTTTAACACCCCTTATTGCACCTACATCGCCTATAACAACGGCATATCTCGGAAGTGCAAATATTATACTGATAATCAAGATGTAGACTATCATAGCCAAAAAGCCCAGTCCAAATAGTGCTAATGCCGTAAAAGCTTCCCCGGGAGGTAGCTCTGAAAGTGCCCTTAGTTTTGGAAGAATGTATAAAATGCCAGGGACCAGGAAAACAATACCAATAAAAGATATCAAACCAATGATAATGTTAGTGAAGAACAGACTTATGAACTTCCTTTTTCCATATTCTATCATATGGGCGATGTTGGTGCGTCCGGTTTCTGTCGCCTCTTTAGCCATACCGATTGCTCCAGCCCAGAAAAATGCATCTATCAACATGACTACAATTATAGTGAGGATAATGGCGATTATGATTATGCTCATGCTTTGAAGGATCTGGGGCAGAAGCTGTGGAATAGCATCAGGAGTGATTTCATCGGGTTTTGTGAAATATGGTACCAACGAAGGAATAGTCGCCAGTATGGCACCGCCTATGATTATAATTGCCACTATGGATGTTAGTATCGAACTAAACACAAAAGGAAGACAAATATTCAAATTCTTCTTCCACGTTTCGAACCCTTTTTCTATTATACCGCCAAGCTCTTCTACCATGTTATCTATCGTATATCCCTTTCTGCTTTAACGAAAGTTCATAAGACGTTCATAAAAAACCGCAGCAGTTGGTTAGAACCAGAAGTAAGAACCTGACGGAATAATCCCTGATATGCCCCATTTTCACTAACAAATACTATACTTTTTGAACTGAATGAAACATATTTCAATAGCACCTACCTAAAGAGTGAATATGAACGAATACGGCTGGAAAAATAAAATACTCAGAATAGACCTTTCGGAAAGTCAGATAGATAGCTTTGTTCCTGAGGATTCCGTACTCAAAATTTATCTCGGTGGTCGTGGGCTTGGAGCGAAAATAGTGTATGACAATGGACAGGTAGATGCCTTCGCACCCGCTAACCTGCTTGTATTTGCTGCAGGTCCATTAACAGGCACCACCACACCCGCATCGGGCAGAGTCTCGCTGTCCACAAAATCGCCTTTGACGGGCACGATATTCGATTCTAACTGCGGTGGTTCATTTGGTCCCGAACTGAAAAAAGCGGGCTATGATGCGATAATTATTGCTGGCAAATCACCGGAACCGGTATTTATTGAAATAGAAGATGAACAAGTGGAGCTAAAATCCGCAGTGACGCTGTGGGGAAAGAACGTAAAAGAGACCACGAATATTCTAAAAGATAAGGGTAGCGTTGCCTGTATAGGCAGAGCAGGCGAGAAACTTGTGCTTTTAGCTTCTATCATGTCAGATACGGTTCATACCTTTGGACGCGGTGGGGTAGGAGCGGTAATGGGCTCGAAGAACCTGAAGGCGATTGTCGTAAAGGGCACGGGAAGCGTTGATGTCTCTGACAGTGCTGAATTTTTAGAGCAAAAGAAAGCGATTAACCGGCTCTTGATTGCAAGTCCGACCATAAACAAAGGGCTGTCGGTTTTTGGAACGCCGTTTTTGGTAAAGGTAACGAACTGGATGAAAATCCTGCCGGTAGCAAATTTCAGTGAGGCAGAGCCGGACTTCGACTTAAAACCTTTTTTTGCAAAAAGCATAGTGGAAAAAAAGTCGCCTCGAAGAAAGGCATGCTATTCCTGTCCCATCGCATGTAAGCGCGAGGATGAAACGGGTAAGGAACTGCCGGAGTATGAAACAATCGGTATGATGAGCGCAAACATTCAAAATTACGATTATGATGCCATTGTTGAGGCAAACAGGTTCTGTAACGATTACGGCATGGACACTATCTCTGTTGGTGCCGTTTTAGGCTGTTACTCGGAGATACGGAATAAAGGCATTTCGGCTGTTGAACTTGTAAATCTGACGAGGATGATAGGAGAAAAGGAAGATATTGGCGAAAGGCTTGGCAGAGGCGCAAAGTTTTTTTCTGCATCAGAAGGATGCGCAGATAAGGCAATTCAGATAAAGGGGCTTGAACTACCGGCATACGACCCTCGTGGTGTAAAGGGGCTGGGTTTCAGTTATGCCACTTCCAATCGCGGCGGATGTCATACAAGAGCATATCTCGTGGCTCCGGAGATACTGAGGAAGCCAAAGGCTATTGACCCTTACACGCTTGCGGGAAAAGCAGGACATACAAAGATATTTCAGGACAGGTTTGCCGCTGTTGATTCGCTTGTTGTCTGTAAATTCGCATTCTTTGGCGCAGGTGAGGAGGAGTATGCGAACATATTAAGTGCGGTAACAGGCGAGGATTATACTTCTGAGGATTTTATGCGCGTTGGCGAGCGGATATGGAACATGGAACGGCTTTATAATTTGAGCGCGGGGTTTTCTAAAGAGGACGATATGCTGCCTGAAAGGTTCTTCGCGGAGACGGTGAATGAGAGGGTAATTGATAAAGAGGATTTTTTAAAGACGCTTGACGAGTATTATCGTATGCGTGGCTGGGACGATAATGGCGTGCCTGCGGAACGGACGTTGGAGCGGTTGGGAATAGGAAATAAAAAGGTAAAGCTAGGTGTTTAGCTAACCACAAGATTAAGCAGATTTTCACGAGAAATTGTGAAGATGCAAGATGCAAGATGCAAGATACAAGTCAAACCTGTATCCTGTATCCGGCATCATGAATCCCGGCGTCATGAAAGCAAAAGTATAAACCAACTTAGCATTTATTTACGTAACACTGTGAAGTGGTTAAGCAGACTCCGAGGCAAGGAGGAGGAAATAGAGACCGCAGTCGCCTTTGACGAGATAGATACGTGGTTGGAGCAGGTATCGAAGACGCTCTTTCGCGACCTGAATACAAATGCCGCTCGGTTATATGACGATATAGAAGAGATACGTGAGCGGCTTAAGCAGGACATTTCCGAGCTTCAGAATGCCGAATCTACGGAGGAGGTGCCGAATCGTATCGAAAAGATAGGGTTGTTAAGCCGCGATAAGATGGTGAAACATCTCCATTCGGTGGCTGAAAAAATTGTAATTCCGGCGCAGACCGATTATAAAACCGTTCGGGCGTTTTATCAAGAAACGACCTCCAACCTCGAATTCCCTTTTGGCAAATCACAAACGAACATTTACTGTGTTCGGTCACTATTTCCCGGCGAGATAAAGGAAGTTATCTCGGACCTCAATCGGTTGCGAACCGTTCTTGATCAACTTATCGCATCGTTGAAGGGAAAAGAGAGCCAGATTGAACGTTTGGAGCAGGTGCCAGAGTTCGTAGAAGCGATAAGGAAGCTGAGATCCGCGATAGAGAAGGATAAAGAGAAAAATAACGAGCAAGAAGAAGAATGCTCCACGCTCGAAAGTAGAATCGGGTCGGAAGGTAAGCGATTGAAGTTGATTGAAGAGAAAGAAGAATGGAAGCAGTATAAAGCGCACGAGACCGAACTGTCATCGTTGGAAACGGACTTAAAAGCGCTCGAATCGGACGTTCGCAGAATGTTCACGCCGCTTAACAAACCACTCAACCTCTTGAAGAAGCAGGATGAGACAGGCCGGCATACCCTTTCGTCAGAAGAGCGAAACGCGATATTCGCAATCCTCTCATCACCAATTCACGCTCTCAATGATGACGTCAACGCAAAACTGCTCGTTATAAAGAATACCATAGAAGGAGACCCTGCGCTACTCAAGGATAGAAAGCGTGAGCAGACGTTGAACTGGCTGGACCATCTGATAAATGCCGACCTCGTTTCAATGAAGGGTAAACGTGAGCTGTTACAATCACAGATTGAAGAGGTCAAAGCCAAACTTTCGGGGCTGAGGATACTCAAAGAGAAGGAGGAGCTTGAGCATTCTATTGTTTCCGCGCAGGGGCTGCTCAAGCAGTTACAAGAAGGAATTGACCGATCTAAAGGACATATCGTTTCGTTGGAAGAGAAACTGGAAGAGAAGAAGCAGCGGTTGCTGGAGGCTCTGGAAGGGCTCGCTGGTAAGAGAATCGAGGTTACCTTTTATTTATATTCGTGAGATTGGTACTATTAATAGGAGGTGATAAAAGGGGCGGAAATGGAAGCGTTAAAATTTTTTGCAACGGTCAGTGAAGACGGGCGAATTGAGTTACCGGAATTGGAGAAACTAAAGGGTAGAAGAGCTGAAATAATAATACTCCCGCTTGAGGAAGAAGAGCTGGAAGACCTGCTTAGGGCATCAGAGAGCAGTTTAGATTTTTGGGACAATCCTGTTGATGATGAGATATGGAATGAATGAAGAATAAGTTAAAGCAAAGGGAGATGGTGTTGATTCCCATCCCTTTTAGTGATTTAAAGTCTAAGAAGAGACGTCCTGTAATCGTCATCTCCAATGATAGGTACAATCAAAAGACGGAAGATATTGTTGTCGTAGCTGTTACGTCCAAAATAGAAGAGAAAGATTACACCCTTTTAATCACTCAAGATGACATGGAAGGGGGTAATTTACCGAAAGACAGTATGGTAAGGGTGGATAAAATTTATTCGTTGAGCCAGTTGATTGTAGTGAAGCGTTTCGGGAAAATTAAGCGAGCGACTTTTGAGAGAATTGTCGCCATCTTAAACGACTTGGTGAGTTCTACTGGCTAAGTAGTAATAATGTTGAGGGGTTTATCCCGAAATCAATTTGAGAGAGAAGCAAATGCAGCGAGTTGCTTTCTCACGGTATATAAACTCTGCGATATTTTTGGGCTATGTGTGGACTCTTTGTTTGATATCTGAATCATAGCTTCTCACAGCCAATTAGCCGAAAGTGGAAGTTTTATATGCTAATTTAGTCTTGGACCTCATCCCAAAACCCTCCACAGCATCATAATAGATGCCAATTGAACAAGTCCAAAATACGAGATTTCCGAACGT
>JAFNKG010000070.1 GCA_017883965.1 Candidatus Methanophagales archaeon
GAGTTAAGAGCCATGTTTTGCGATTTGAACGGTGCGACTTCGTAGCCATCCTCAACGAATATCCTGCAAAGCGCTGCCACGATGACACTTTTTCCGACATGCGACCCCGTGCCCTGTATCATTATCGTTCTCGCCATTTTCCCCTCTTTCCTACATGCAATATTTGTTATATGGAAGCTACGACGTTAATATCTCCTCGATTTATCTAAGTTATTCTTCGCTACAGACCGTTATGATATTCCTGAACAGACTTTACCTCTACATTCCCACATTTCACTGTCTCTATTCCAGCAACAGTTGCCATAGCAGCAGCAGTTGTAGTAATATAAGGAATTTTGTGCTGGATAGCGGCTTGCCTGATATAGCTATCGTCATGTTTGCTTTCACGACCGGAAGGGGTGTTGATTACCATTTGTATCCGTCCATTATGGATGTCATCAGTTATATTGGGACGACCTTCATGCAGCTTTACTGCTAAATCAGATTTTATACCATTTGTATCCAAAAAAGCCTTTGTACCTTTTGTTGCAAATATTTTAAAACCTATCCTGTTAAGGCGGGTTGCGACTTCAAGAATAGCTTCCTTATCATTGTGTTTATCTTTACCAGCAACAGAAATCAGGACTGCTCCTTCAGTGGGTAATTTCATACCCGCAGCTTCCTGCGATTTGTAAAACGCCAGTCCAAAGGAAGATGCAATACCCAGCACTTCTCCCGTACTCTTCATCTCAGGTCCCAGCACAGGGTCAACGTCAGGAAACATATTGAAAGGAAACACAGCTTCCTTCACACCAAAATAAGGTATTTCATTTTTAGCCATATCCAACGTGACCATGTCTTTTAACTTTTTGCTCAGCATCACATTCGTCGCTACTTTGGCTACTGGAACGCCTATGACCTTACTTACTAACGGAACGGTTCGTGAAGCACGCGGATTTGCTTCCAGTATGTAAACCTTACCATTCGCGATTGCGTATTGAATGTTCATGAGTCCGACTACTTTAAACGAATCGGCAATTTTCTTTGTGTACTCCTCTATTTTCGCTAAATGCTCTTTTGATATATTACGTGGAGGAATCACGCATGCGCTATCCCCGGAATGAACTCCGGCAAGCTCTATATGTTCCATTACTGCGGCAATATATACATCGGTGCCATCTGCGATGGCGTCCACCTCGGTCTCAATAGCATGCTCAAGGAATTTATCTATTAACATGGGATATTCGGGGCTAACTTCTACCGCCGCTTTTGCGTAATCCAGAAGCATTTTCTCGTCATACACAACCTCCATGCCGCGCCCGCCCAGCACAAAAGAAGGACGCACCATCAAAGGAAAGCCTATTTTCCTGCCAACAGCAAGCGCATCATCTACTGAACGTGCAGTGCCGCTTTCTGGTTGTGGGATACCGAGTTTTGTCATCATCTCCCTGAACAGCTCCCGATCCTCGGCTAAATGAATGCTATCAGGGCTTGTGCCCAGAATCTTTACTCCTGCTTCATGGAGTTCCCTTGCTATATTCAGAGGCGTCTGCCCTCCAAACTGCACGATTACGCCCTCTGGTTTCTCTTTTTCATAGATGCTTAACACGTCTTCGACGGTCAGAGGCTCGAAATAAAGTTTGTCCGAGGTATCGTAATCGGTAGAGACCGTTTCGGGATTGCAATTGACCATTACAGATTCAATCCCTTCTTCTCGTAATGCGAAAGCAGCGTGCACACAGGTATAATCAAACTCTATGCCCTGGCCTATTCGGTTGGGTCCACCACCTAAAATCATTACCTTGCGCTTAGCTGATACAGCAACAGAATCTTTGGCATTATATGTCGAAAAATAATAGGCGGCATCGGCACCGCTTACCGGCACTGCTTCATACGCCTCCTCTTTCCCTGCATTGAGTCGCTGTGTGCGTATCTGCTTTTCTGTTTTGCCCAGCAGATGTGCGAGGTATCTATCTGAGAACCCGTTCTCCTTTGCCTTTTTAAGCATTTCATCAGGCAGGTCTTTGCCCCGGAACATCTTAAGCTCTTCCTCGACTTCTACCAGCTCTTGCATCTGGCTGATAAACCATCTGCCGATTTTTGTGAGCTGATAAAGTTCTTCAACAGACATCCCTTTACGCAAGGCTTCATACAACAAGAAAATGCGCTCACTCGAAGGATAACTCAATTTTGTCTTGATCTCCGGAAGGGAAAGCGCTGCAAAATCATTTGTCCCGCCAACGCCGTATCTTTTGATCTCGAGTGACCGTATCGCTTTTTGAAATGCCTCCTTGAAATTCTTGCCTATGCTCATAACCTCACCCACGGCTTTCATCTGCGTACCAAGTATGTCCTGCGTCTGTGGGAACTTCTCAAATGCCCACCTGGCGAACTTTACCACTACGTAATCCCCGCTCGGTGTATAATTATCGAGCGTTCCGCCCTTCCAGTAGGGTATCTCATCAAGGGTTATACCAACTGCGAGTTTCGCGGATATACGAGCAATGGGAAACCCCGTAGCTTTAGAGGCTAACGCGGAAGAACGCGAAGTACGCGGGTTAATTTCAATAACCACGATTCTGCCGTCTTCGGGATTATGCGCAAATTGTATGTTTGTTCCGCCTAATACGCCAATGGCATCAACAATCCTGTAAGAGAACTCCTGCAACTTTTTCTGCAGCTCTTCCGCCACAGTCAGCATCGGCGCCACACAGAAACTATCGCCTGTATGCACGCCCATAGCGTCAACGTTCTCAATAAAACAAACAGTAATCTTATTGCCCTTTTTATCCCTTATCACCTCAAGCTCAAGCTCTTCCCAGCCTAAAACCGATTCCTCTATAAGCACTTGCCCTATTAAACTTGCGTCAATGCCCCGCGCTACAATTGTCCTTAGTTCTTTTACGTTGTATGCAATCCCGCCGCCGGTTCCACCTAAGGTATAAGCAGGTCTGATGACCACCGGATAACCCAACTCCTGTGCGATTTTCTCCGCTTCCTCAATAGAATAAGCCGGAGAGCTCATGGGCATTGGAATACCAAGTTTAGTCATGGTTTCCTTGAATGTAATACGGTCTTCACCGCGTTCAATCGCGTCAGCCTCCACGCCTATTAACTCGACCCCGTATTTATCGAGTATCCCCCTTTTGCTGAGTTCGGCAGAAAGATTGAGCCCGGTCTGACCGCCGAGATTGGGCAGCAAAGCATCTGGTCTCTCCTTCGCTATTATTTTCTCCATGTTCTCCACTGTAAGCGGTTCTATGTATGTCCGGTCAGCCATTCCCGGGTCGGTCATAATGGTGGCAGGATTGGAATTCGCTAAAACGACCTCATAGCCCTCCTCTTTTAGCGCCTTGCATGCCTGCGTCCCGGAATAATCAAACTCACAAGCCTGACCAATAACAATAGGACCCGAGCCTATTACCAGCACCCGCTTGATGTCTTCTTCTTTTGGCACTTTTCTTATTTACTATTCTCTTTGCAGAGATAAAAATCTACTTACCGGCACTATTTCTATTCTAACTCCGTCTGCCTCTATGCTTCTTTCATCACCACCACGGCTAACAAGAAACCCCTCATGTATTTCCGCGATTGAGCAGAATTTAAGTAAGCCCTTCAAGTCCCTTTTATCTATTCTCTCCTTATTTTTTACTTCTATCGGGATTACTTTCTCGTTCTTCAGAACAAAATCCACCTCATGATTTTGCTTTCTCCAGTAACATTCCGCATTTGTCTCACTCCTGACCAAGCATTCCAAATTCATATCCTCATCCTTGCTCAGCGATAGAGCAGGGTGTAAAGGGTATGCCTTTCTGTTCTTTCTACTCGTACTCAAAAAGCTACCCCTCAAATTATAATTATATGATAGTGTCCTAATATATATTCTTTTCGGATACTAATATACCCTTATCATTATTACTCGCTCGTGAAATAGGGGGTTCTGCCCCATGACAGACACCGCAAGCCCTGTAAGGGCTTATGTGTAATCTTATGTTTTTTTAAAAAGGTTCAAATCATGGCCTTATCGTAATCCCTTTCTCCCTCAGATAATCCTTTATCTCTCCAGCAGTGTACGTTCCGTAATGAAAAATACTCGCTGCCAGGCACGCATCCGCACCATTCACAAACGCCTCGTACATATGCTCTACATTCCCTGCTCCACCAGAAGCAATTACAGGAATGTCCACAGCCTCGGCAATTGCTTTTGTAATTGGAATGTCATATCCATCCGTTGTCCCATCGCGATCTTTTGAAGTCAGCAATATCTCAGCAGCTCCAAACGCCTGCACCTGCTTCGCCCACTTTATCGCATCAATTCCAGTGTACTCGCGCCCGCCATAGATTACGACATCATACCATGCACTTGTTCCGTCTTCCAATTGTACCTGCATTTTACCCTCTGCATCCTCAAACTTTCTCTTGCAGTCAATTGCAACCACGATACGATTGTTGCCAAATATATCAGCGGCTTCTTTTATCAGCTCCGGATTTTTAACACCTGCTGTATTTACGCCTACCTTATCCGCGCCGGCATCAAATACCTTTTCAAAATCCTCCAAACTCTTTATCCCACCGCCTACGCATAAAGGAATGGATACTTGCTCTGCTATTTTCTCTACAACTGAGATCATCGTATCCCTTCCCTCGTAGGAAGCAGATATGTCGAGGAAAACGAACTCATCCGCTCCCTGCGCATCGTATCGCATCGCAAGTTCAACCGGGTCGCCTGCATACTTGAGATTCTCAAATTCTATTCCCTTAACGACCACTGCTCTACCTTGCTCATCAAGCGTTGTATCAAGGCAAGGAATAATTCGTTTTGTCATTTTCTTCATTTCCGGCTCACACATTTTTTATCTTTTTACCTCCTTCAATACTTAATGTCTGCTATCTTTTTATAAAAATGTTTATTTGGCACGTATGAGATAGTTCTAAGTTCAAAGCTCTATGAGGAGATAGGCTCGGCATTAATCGCTGGGTTTAGTGCTCATGGTGGATTGGAAACACCTGCGGAGAAGGTCGAAAAGCTGATTTTTTTTAGACAGGGATATGTCATCTAACGGCTGAGCGTATCTGAAGTTCCGAGCGAAGCGAGGATTTGGGTCGAAGCACCGAAGGTGCAGAGCCAGATACCCGCATGTTATATGACCGAGCCGAAGGCGAGGCAAGGAAACCGAAGGTTTCCGCAGAGTGCAAAAGCCTGTGTGTTCAAACCCATTTATATAGGTTCCATCATTTAACTTTGATTCAGTAGAATCTTCCAAGACCATAGTATTTCGAAATCCAACCGGCAAAACCATCCTCAATAAATTCAATCGATTTGTTTTGAAATAAGGAAATTATTTTATCCCTTTTATCGTCTGATATTTTATTTGTGATGTAATGCAATTTAACATTTTTGTTCATGCATATAGAGGATTGAAAAAGGAACCTTAACCAGATGTCATTTTCTCTAAAAGAGATACCAATGAAAAAAATATCATCTGCCACTTTTAGCAAATTAAATGCTTTTTCCCAACAAGGTCTTAATATAGGAGCCACCTCACTTTTTTCCCCACCCGGAGGTATTATTACAGCGATTAGATTTCCTTCATCATCTTCGGGGCATGCAATTTTAATATTTCCAATGTGCAGATTAGGATCTTCGGAAACCATTGCATTTGGATAATTCATAAGGGTGAACTTATGACAACAATCACAATAAAAAAGATTCATAGAACCATGAAGTTTAATGAAATTAAAATCGGAATAAGTATATTCATCTTTCATGCCCGATTCAGATAATAACTCTAAATCTAGATTGTAATTTATTGTACCGAACTTTTCTATTAAGAACTTTTCAAACAATAGATCATAATTAAGTGAGATAATCGAATCTTTTTCGTCAATCATTTTCGTAAAAAATTGATATGTATATTGATTTCTATTATTATTTAATGCTTTTTCTATTTCAAATAGAATTCCCCATATTAAATGACGACGAAAATTTGAAATTTTATTATCATCCCATCGTGTAAGTTCTTTTAAAACCAAAGGGAAATAAGTAATGGACAATAAATCCTCAATATCAAGGGGAGATAGATATTCATTTCCTGCAATTTCCTTTAGATAATCTACTAATATATGTAGTGAAATTGTAGATATTCTAAGAGGTTCTTCATGTATATTTGGATTTTCTTTCAATATCCTTGGTATTATTTCATTCGTTAATGGAATATTTGCATCTCTTGGCGCTCCAGCTCCCAAAACATATATTTTTGACATGCTTATCACTATTAATATATTAGTAAGATATATTTTATTTTACCTATTATATTTTTATAATTTGCACAGGCTTTTGCATTTCATATAACGTTTCCAGCATATACGACATTGCGACCGAAGGGAGCAATGTCCCGAAGGGCAAGGACGTAAGCCCGCAGCGTATATGCTGTGTTAGCCGAAGTCCTAAAATTGTAACATTTTGTACCAAAAGACAGTATCGCTAAAGTAATTACCTTGGCTTGTCTTGAAATTAATGGAAAATATCTGCTCCATTCGATTCTTCATAGGGACATTAAACCCAAGCAGATTTCCTTGGTCGTCTATATATGGATCAACAGTATTCCCGTAGAAATCAACACGGTTCCTTGCCAAATGATAAGTAAGTTCTTTAATAGGAATTTTCTTTTGTGAAGTAAAATTCTTAGAAATCAGTTCGTATGCTTTTGGATGGACAGCTACCCCCACTTTCACAAAGAATCGATAACTCTTTTTTGAGTCTATGTCTAATGGAAGTTGCAACTGTTTTCCAGAACTATCAAACAAACCACCATCCATATAAGAATATTTAATTGGGTAGTCTTCTGTAATCTGTTGCAGATCATAATCTACAATCGATATAGACATCTTACCATTATTCACAAGGATGCACTCATAGTACACTGGTAGAACCGCAGGTAAATCTTGAAGAGGAAGAGGAATGATCTCTGTTTCGTAGTCATCGTGGACTCGCGCTGTGTAGATGATAAGATCTTCTATTTCAGACTTTTGATCTGACCATATTGTGTAGGTAAGGCTCGCAACAGCAATCACAATTGCCAAAAGAGCCAGTACACGACTAAAGGTATCTTTCTCTGAATCTGACATTTTGCTTTCCTTTTCAATGGATTTCGGCTAACATCGGTATATCCGAACTCAACGTCGTATATCCCTCCATATTGGTATTATATGCGAAGTTAATGTCGGATATACTTACTATAGATAAACCTTCTACCTCCTCAAAAATCCCTCTCTCCCTCATCTTTATCGCCTCCCTTATTTACCCCGCACAATTTTTACCTATAAACCGTTGCAATATAAATAGTTGTTGAACACACCCTTTCCAAACCATCAGATACAATCAAAAAGCGAGTTAATGAAATCTTTGAAGTTCGAATAGTTTTCCATGATATTTACATCCACCTTCTCTGCTATTTTCCCTGCATCTTTAACCTCGACATAATCCCTGTTTGCGTATTTCTTGAATATGCCCTTGAGAACCTCTTTTGGCTCATGGCACTCCTCGAGTTTTGGGATTTTCTCCTTTATCCTTGCCCCCAATACTATTGAAATAGCACTAACATCTGCAAGGAGCCAGGATTCTATCGCATGCTTAACTACAAACAGTTCACCGCCAATACTGTCTATATACTCCCCAAAATCATTCCTTATATCGGAGGGATTACAATGAGAGTCTATTAGAACCATGACCTTTTGACATCCTCGAACCTTTAAATGCTCAACACTCTTTTCTAATACCCTTTTATTCTTAATTTTCCCTCCTCTCGCTACTTTTACCTTCAAAGACAAGGATGCGTTTAGTTTCTTTGATAAATCCTCCCAAATCGCTCTTATAACATCTTCATCACTGGAACCCTCCACAACAGCCCCTATTTTATACCCCATGAGGAATCACCTAAAATAGTAGCTCACCAAGCGGTATCTTTTCTTCCAACGCCCTCTTGAGTTCTTCTTTGTCTAACTCACTCAATTTCGTCATCCCTTTTTCTTTTTCTATTACCTTTATCTCCTCAGGCTCAACCCAGTCAACGAGGTTAGGGGCGTGAGTGCTTATAATCACCTGTGTTTTTGCTCTCTTGCATATATTTACTAAAAGTTCAAACAGACCTGGGTGTATGTGGTTTTCAGGCTCTTCAAAACAAACCAAACTCGGTGGATTTGGATTGAATAAAACAGCTAAATGAGCAAGAAAACTCAAAGTCCCATCCGATAACTGAAAATAATCAAAAGGCCTTTCAAAATATTTCTCTTTTATCGCAACATAAGTCCTCTTACCCTCTGTCAAAGGTGAAAGTAATTTTTCTGTTTCCTCTATTGCTCTTTTCAGCACATCCTCTATTTCATCATAAAATGGAGAACGGTCAGAAAGGATAGTATGAAGAACCTGAGCAAGCTGATTACCACTCCTATCCACCTCTATTTTCCTTTCCACAGGCAAAGCTTCTCTCATCGTAGAAGGCACAAAACTGTAAAATCGCCAGCTTTTCACGTATTCATAGAACTTTATGGGTGTTGGTGTACTCTTTAAGTCCCTGAAATTACGAAGTGCAGGCGCATCCGTTCCGAAAGAGTATTCCCTCTCTTCTCTTTTCTCTTCATCCAAATATTTACCCTTTCCTTCAGTACCTTCAAAAATTACTTTTTCTTCCCCTTTCTCTTTCAATACTAATTTTTCTCCGATAATTACATGTTTCCAGAAAGATATCTCATATCCGAACTCCTTTGAGTCAACGGCTGCAACTATACTCAGTCTTACCTCCTTTTCCTCTTTACCGCCGTAAACTATATGGTCATAGCCCCCTCTTTTGCGTACCACTTCTCCAAAACCTTCATCGATAATCTCAGCAAGAAAGGATAGGCAATCGAAGATATTGCTCTTACCCGAGTTATTAGGTCCTATCAAAACGTTAAACTTGCCAAGCTCCATCTCAAACTCCGCTAAACTCTTATAGTTTTTAACGTTCAATTTTAAAAGCATATTACTATATTTGCAACATTAACTTAAATACAATACCCTTACGATGTTATTGATTATTGAGAAAATACGGGTGTCTTCTCACCATTATTTCGCCACCTTTATCCATTCCAAAGAAAAAAATCGTTCATGATGTTAATATCGCCTCAAACAACTCCGCTTCTACTTCATGCATCATTGGTATCCCTATCTTTAAACTATTTGAGATTTTTTCATAAGAATTATGAACAATCTTCACAACACTGATAAATACTCCTTCAACTCCCATTCCGTTACGTTAACGTGATACCGGTCCCACTCCACCTTCTTTGAAGTGATAAAATTCCTAAAAACGTGCTCTCCAAGAGCTTTTCTCATCAATTCACTCTCCTCTGTCAGTGCAATCGCCTCAATTAAACTACCGGGCAGTGATTTTATTCCATCCTTCGCCCTTTCCTCGTCACTCATCAGAAAAACATCCTTTTCCGTGGGTGGTGGCAGCTCATACTTGTTCTTCACTCCTGCCATACCAGCAGCGAGCATCACCGAAAATGCTAAGTAAGGATTGCATGCAGGGTCTGGGCTGCGGTATTCCACACGTGTCGCTTTCTCTTTTCCCGGCTTATACATCGGTATCCTTACGAGTGTGGACCGGTTTCTTAGCGCCCATGTAATGTATGCCGGTGCTTCATATCCCGGAACCAATCGTTTATACGAATTTATCCACTGATTGGTAACCGAGGTTATCTCCGGTGCATGTCTCAATAATCCTGCGATATACCGCTTTGCAACGTCAGACAGATGATATTCGTCATCTGTGCTAAAGAATGCGTTTCTATCTCCTTTAAATAACGATTGATGCACGTGCATTCCTGAACCATCCACACCGAAGATGGGTTTTGGCATGAACGTGGCATAACATCCGTGCTGCTGTGCTATCTCCTTTACCACAATTCGATATGTCATCACATTGTCTGCCATCGTCAACGCATCTTTATAACGAAGGTCTATCTCGTGCTGCGAAGGAGAAACCTCGTGGTGGCTGTATTCCACTTTTATTCCCATTGCTTCCAGCATTAATGTCGTATCTCTTCGTAAGTCGCTTCCCGCATCCAACGTCGTCAAGTCGAAGTATCCTCCCTCGTCCATGACTGCCGGATTTTTATCATTCTTTAAATAGAAGTATTCCGGCTCGGGACCGACGTAAAACGTATAGCCATCATCTTTCAAACGCTCAAGATTCCTCTTCAATATATACCTCGGGTCGCCTTCGTATGGACTGCCATCGGGCTGTAGAATGTCACAGAACATTCTCGCAACTACGTCCTCATTCGGTCTCCACGGAACAATCTGGAACGTGGTGGGGTCTGGTTTCGCAAGCATGTCACTTTCGTCAATCCTTGCAAATCCTTTTATCGAAGAGCCGTCAAATCCCATACCCTCGTCAAAAGCGGCTTCTAATTCACTAATTGAAATAGCAACGCTCTTCAATCTCCCCAGAATGTCGGTGAACCAGAGCCCGATGAATTTCACACCGTGCTTCTCTATCGCTTCAAATACTCCTTCCTTACCCTTTGCTTCTTTTTCCATCTCGTCTCTGATACCTATTATTTTATTCTTTAATTTAAAACTATGTATAGAATACCGTTTGATTTGGTAAAAAGAGTTTTGAGGTAAAAAGAAGAATACCGATGTTTTTTCACAGCATCAATTCGGTCATCGTAAATAAGCCACAGGAGGGGTTCTCCGTTTATGCTCGGTCTTTTCAACCTTCTTCTTCACCTTCTCCACCTTATCCTTGTCGCAGCCCGCGAAATCTTTTGATTCCATTGCCTTCAATAGCATATCAAGCTCGTCGTAAGACATCCCTATCTCCGATTCATCCGTCTGACCTACCCATAGACCAGCAGAAGGCGGCTTCTCAATTATCTCTTTCGGAATGCCCAGCTCTTTTGCCAGAGTTCTCACTTCTGTCTTCAGCAGATTTCCCAACGGAAGTATATCCACGCCACCATCACCGTATTTTGTGAAGTATCCAATCTTGAGTTCGCTTTTATTTCCAGTGCCGACGACCAGATAATTCAGCTTGTTTGCGAAGTAGTAAAGAAAGAGCATTCTCAGACGAGGCTTCAGGTTCGCCGTTGCAATATCCTCTTCTCCATCGTATGCCCGTGCTTCAAGCATTTCAAAGACCGTGACGAAGAGTGGCGAGATGTCCATTGTCCTTGTTTCAATATTGAACTTCTCTGCGACCAGTTTCACGTGCTCCATATCCTTCGTGTCACTGACGCAGGGTAAAATCAAGCCAAGCGTGCTTTTCGGGAACGCATTCTTGCATAAAACCGCTGTTACGGAAGAATCCAGGCCGCCACTCATACCAACAGCAACACCCCTCGCTCCTGCTTCTTCCACTTTCTTCTTAATCCATTCACTTATTTCTTCTGCCACTTTCTTCATTTCCATTTTTCATAGCCCGATATTTTGCAACGAACATTCATTAAAACGCATTGATAAAAAGAAAAACATGCCCAAAAATGAGACACAAATAAGTAGTGTCACAAGGTCGAAAGAAGAAGCCAAAGCCGGTTACGATAAGATAAGTAAATGGTATGATTTACTGACTGCTCGCTTCGAGAGTAAATATAGAGACATCGGCTTGCAAAAGCTAAGTGCTAAGGAAGGTGAGATAGTTCTTGAAGTCGGCTTTGGCACCGGACATTGCATTCTGGCTTTAGCTCAATCGGTCGGCAACTCAGGCAAGGTCTATGGAATTGATATATCGGAAGGGATGCGCAACATTACTCGAAAAAGGGCTAAGGA
>JAFNKG010000071.1 GCA_017883965.1 Candidatus Methanophagales archaeon
AATAACTAAAAACCTTTAAGAATAAAAATATAAAACTATATGGATTTATTTACACTGAGGAGTTTTGGGATTAGATAATAAAACGGAAAAAGGATCTATATTAATTATGCATCCGATATCTAGGCTAAAACTAGTAGACTGGCTTAGATTCTCTCGGCTTAAAGCTTTATAGTAAGCAGTAATGTGTTTTTTCGCTATTTCTTCCCATGTTAAGTGTTTAGCGGTTGCTCTCGCGTTGTCGCCAATTCTTTTTGCTTTTTTCTCATCCAGAGCAACCTCAACTATCTTTTCTGCTAATAATTCCGGACGTTTGCAGTCAACGATGTAGCCATTTACTTCATTAGTTATAATATCAATGGCTCCGCTTTCAGGTGATGCGATAACAGGTTTTCCAAATGCCATCGCTTCTGGTATGATGAACGACACTCCTTCGGCCTGACTGGGCATTACAACAACCGTTGAGAAACGATATAATCTACGTAGCTCATGAAGAGTTATGAAACCTTTAAAAACGACTCTGTCTTTGATACCTAATTCCTCTGTGAAGCGCTTTAGAGCATGGCTTTCGCGTCCATCGCCTACTATCACAAGTTTTAGATGCGGATACCTCTGCAAAGCTAATTTCATTGCTGATAAAAGGAATGGTATGCCCTTAGTCGCCACAAGCCTGCCAACAAAGAGAATTATCTTTTCTTTATTGGTAGGCCTTTTGAAAGACTTATGACCTTGACGGCTAGTTAGATGGGAATCAATGCAAGCATCTGGAATTATGCTCATTTTATCCTCAGATATACCATAATAAGTTTTTATTTCTTTCACATTGGTTGTGCTGGCCGCTATTATGAATGTTGAATATTTACAGGCTATTTTTTCCAAGTTTTCAAATATTTTCCATCCAAATCTTGCTGCCAACGAAACCTTTTTCATTTGTGCATATGCTACATAATAACCAACAAAGGTCCCGTGCGTTGTGTAAAAGAAATTACAATTTATCTTGAAAATCTTTCGTAAAAAGGATAACAGAAAACCGCCCGACCCATGAGCGTGGATCACGTCGAAACGAAACTTTTTATTTTCTTTCATAACTTCGAAGGATGAGAAAAATGAATACAACATCAGATCAATAAAATATATGCCTGTAACCGGATGCTGTACGTAGTGGACATGCAAATTGTTCACAATTTCGTGACGACCTCTCCCTTTAATTGGCATACAAAAAATGTGTATTTGATGCCCTTCTTGGGCAATTAGTTCGTACAATTTTTGAACGAATATTTCAAGACCACCTATGCCATGCGACATTATCCTTTTACTTAAGACACAGATAATCAACTAGCGTTTCCCCCAAGTAACAAGAATTTTTTTATTAACTTTTTTGTGCAATTAAAATTAGATAACGACAAATATATTTGAATAGTTTGGCGCTTGCAAATTTTTCTAAGGTGCCAAACAACTTCCTTAAGAACTTATGTTGTTCCGATAGTCGTTCCATCATAGGAAAGTCGAATATATAGGCGCCTAAAGTCTATATCAGAGTGAAATTGGTACCAAGTTTTTCAAAAAATTTAGTAAGAGAGATGAAACCTTCTCCAGCAAATAAAGAGTACTCTCTGAAGTGCCCCATTTGAATTTAGATAGAAAGGCTTGTTAACCAATATTGAAATAAATCGACGGAAAAAGGCTATGGGCACACTCATAATCGTAATGCCGTTGTCTTGCAAAACTCTCCATATTTCACTTAAAACAAGATTGGGGGTTGGTGTGTGCTCAAGGGTTTCTACACAAAGTATAATAGGAAAAGTCTCATCCCTTAAAGGAAGATGCTGAGCATCGCAACACACGAGGTTGGATGAAGATACTTTTTTAGCCCTCGTTAGCCGGAGCTTCGATAAATCTACCCCGGTTGTTACATACCCATTTAAACTTAATTCTTGTAGATATACGCCATCACCACATCCTACGTCTAATATGCGGGTTTGCGGCTTAGCTTACCATCTTGTTTGAGTTAATACTTTTTTTCTCAAGGTGGCAACAGGGTATTTGCTGTGATAATCTTGCCTTTGATCTAGTAACCTCGCTCTTTTTTCATAAAAATCTTTCAAACTATTATCTCCGGACAAATCTTAAATTTCCCTCTCAAATTACACGTTAGCAAGTCGATTTCTTAAGGAAAATGGATAGATTTTTCTTTTTAGAGTTCTTGTCATATCTTCCGCAACTAATGACGCCAATTTTGACTACGCTCCCTGAGCTTATTCATGAACCACTATTAGATACATCTAACCACATTTCTATAGAGTCATACTTGTGCCCGCGCCAAGCGTCTCCATTTTTAATAAGCCGAACTTTTTTAAAACCGTACTTTTCGTACAAACGTACGGCTACAACGTTATCAGTTAAAACCGATGAAGATATCTTTTGGATACCCTCTCTTCGCGCCACATCTATTATCGCTTCTATAAGCATTGATCCTAAGCCCTTACCCTGATATTTATCTCTTACACCAATGCCTAACATCGCTGAAAAACCGTTGCAAAGAAGGCGTCGTTTCACCTTCAGAAAAGCAAAAGCAACAACATTGTTTTGCTCATTAACTGCTACTAATGGTAGAAACACAGCGTATGGACAAATGCCTAATAAAAGCCTTTTCAAAATACTTGTAGTCGAAAGTGTTAATGCCATTTGAACGAAAAACCAATTTAAGTTTATGTTCTCAACTCCTAAAAAGCCTGGATGAAAAAAACGTTTAGTAATGCCAGAAAAAGAGTTGTACATTTTATGAAGCGCAGGAATATCGGTAACCCGCAAAGTTCTAATAATTATTCGCAAGAAAGTTCTCTCCATGATCAGCGTGCATGTGCGCGCGTGATTGGTTCGTTAGTTTTTCCATAAGTCTACTCTTTTTACGCCAGATGACGAAAAAAACGGGAAGCACTACTAGCGTAGTGACAGATATTGCCCAGCCGACATCGGAAACCTGTTGACCTTCGAATTCTATTGTGACATCGTACTCACCAGTCTTCTCTATGTAGAAGCCATTGGAAAACGAATTTGTGATAATTGATTTGATACCTTGACTTTCGATGTGGGCTTTCCATAGCGGGTTGTAGGCTTCTGTGAAAACGATAAGAACTGGGACTTCAGATTTGACCTGCAAGAGGAATTTGTTAAGGCCAGTTTGGGTGTAGTTAAGAAGTGGGGCCTTTTCAACCGAGAAGACATCACCTAATGACGTAGAGCCCTCATTGGGATACAATGAGAAAAGAATTAGCTTATCTAGGTATGCATCGGAACCGTAAACGGTTATTTTGTGGTAGCCTACGTCGAGAGAAAATGGGCCGAATTGATGTTGGCTAAACTTAGTGTAAGAACTGTTACATTCAATGAAATGATAGTTCGAATCGTCTATTCCGACAGTGATGTTTCCATACTCGGGTCCATCGATAGATTCGATCATTAAGATGTATTTTCCTGTTCTTGGGATAAAGATCGACTTTTCCATTTTGCCGGATGTGGAAAAATAAAGTACGTATCCATTGCTGGCGTTCCAAACGTGTAATCGGGTTAAATTGCCTGTACATGCACTCGCATGGGGATTTTCTGCTTCGGCGATGTTGATAAGTCTTGCTGGTGAGCCCAGTAATAATCTCTTGGCTTTACCGATGGCGTCTTTTATAACCTGAGGAGGAGCAATTGTTATTTCGTCCACATCAACGGATCCATCTTCGTTGATCAGATTAACTGCATGATCTCCGCGATCTAGATGGGGGATAGTTACATTCAACCATATGAAGGGTGATAAGAGCCCGGTCGACGGTTGAGTGTTGCCAAGTATTATCCGGTTATCGATGCCTAACGATAGGTTGCCTCGGTTCACTAGACGTATCCAAAGCTCATACGCTCCATCGGATTTGACGTTGAAAGGGATGTCTATTTGACTGTTGTTCTTTGAGGTACTCAGTGTCAGTCGGTTAATGACTAAACTTCCCTCATATCTCGTCAATTTATAACTTCCAATCCAGTGCGCGCTAGGGTCCTCTAAGTACGGAGAACTAAACTCCGCTGCATGTATTAGAGATGCATTTTCGGATGATATTAATTGCATGGCGAAATCCAAAAAATCGGTGTCGCTGAAAACTATTATGCTGGAGCTATTGAGCAACGTTAGATATGAAGCCCCGGGTTGGATCATCTCGTTATAGAGAACTGGGAAATTCCCAAGATGAAAGCCTGTTATGTCGGTTAACGATGCAAGCGCTTCGCGTCCTCCTATAACGATGGCATACGATGATGTGGCGTAGATACATGGTTTCCAATATGCGTTCTCTAAGATCGTTGCTTCTTCAGAACCGTCGCCAAGCTTGGGGTACGCATATATGACTTGTCCTTTGTCTTGCCTTGAGAAGAAGTCACGCTGAGAAACAGGTGCATAGCACTGACTGACAACGTATCTAACGCTTGCTGAAGGCCCGAGAATCTTCAGGACATCATCGGTCCTATTATCTGCTACAAGGTGACTGATGAAACCTAGGAAATCCAGAGCTGGAGGAAACGCGCCCATATCTTCCGGAAAGTAGTACACGGCGCCTTTGCCCGTGATGGCGGGGCTGTAGTATCCGAAGTCCCGCGTGCGTATGACCCACTCGTTGAATATGTCCGGTACGTCAAAAGGCAATGTGGCGATTCTATAGTCCCCTGGCTGTCGGCTAACCCATTCATATGGTGCGGCATAGGCATCTGGAAGAACAAAGTTTCTATATGGGGAGACAAAGGCTCCATACCAGCTGTAGAGGGAAATAAGCGCTAGAATTAAAAAAGGGATTCCAAATTCGGAAAATCTTCTGAAGTTCTTTTTTACCGCCATCTCACGCATACGCACATACGCCGAGTTAAAGATTCTGGAATACTTTCGACAAGTACTTAACAATAACCTGAGAGGGTGAGACTCGTCGCGAATGGCAGCAACGCCTATGCCAATAAGGATGGAATAGGACAGACAAGTAACTGCAATAAACCTTCTAGGTGCCCTGAAAGTATTAAAGCCTGGGATATTGTTGTAAAGAAATGTAAAGATTTCGCCGAATGGGGGATATGGTCCCTTAGCGAGGAATATCGATACTATGGCGACAAGGATGAAATAGAGAGTGTATTTATCTCTTCGGAAAAAGACTACGCTGAACGCAAGAAGGGGGAAAAAAATTAGAAACAACCATTTTATGAACGACGGAAAAACAGGGCACAGCCATGTGTTATAAATATTGTTGTCATACTGCAATGTGAACGAGTCTAAGATCGACTTAGAACTGTAGAAGTATGCGTGTTCTAGCAGCCAGTAGAATCTGAGAAGCGGAATGGCCTCAGTTGCGGAAAAGTAGGGTAGTATGTAGTTAGCGGAGAGAAATAGGGTAAAGATGAAAATGGTTACGATAGCTATCGCTGGCTTTACTAGAAGCCTAAGGTTGCTGAGGGATGGAAGGAAGTGTATTAGAATAAAGGGCGGCAGGGTCATAGCCAAAAAAAAGGTGAAATGTTGATGGGCGCTTGTGATGAGAAGGGAAGTCACCACTGAAGATAAAATGATGCTGCCCAAGCTCCTTTCCGTGATCGCACGGTCGTAGAAAAAGAAAATCAGAGGAAATAAACTGTACCCTAAGCAAATGCCATAATGTCCAGCCATATACTCACCTAGTATCCATGGATTGAAGGCATAGAATAACGAAGAGAAAAAACTGGCGTAATCATTTTTCGTGAAGCGATATGACAGTAAGAAGGCGGAAAAAGCGCCTATTAGAAAATAAGAAAACACGAGGACGTTAGTAACAATCGCCGCATCTCTTAATGTCCATATTATTCCGATGTGGACTAGGCTTAAGAAAGATGCGGAGAAATATGGGTGTCCAAGAGAGTGATAAGGCCACCATGTGGAAAACCAATCGTTGTTTATGGATCTCACGCCAAGATACATCGGCACTCCTATTGCATCTGCTCCCGTGGGTAGTCCAGGCTCTAAAAGAACTCTGCGAAAATATAGAAGAGATAAAGACATGATCACTATGAAGCAAAAAAGTTTTTTTTCGTTCATTTTAAAGAAGGTCACAATATCTTTATGAAATAACTCCACAGTTCTCTGTGCGAAAAAGCGTATTTTACCTTTCATGAAATCATCATCAAATATTATCTCTTTTTACCTCTTGCTTGTTATTTTATGATCAAATATATCAAATACTACTGCCTTTACATCTTCCTTTCTTCTCGTTTTTTATGTATCATACAAGGAACGCCATAAGCTATTACATTAGGAGGCACACTTTTTGTGACGACAGAGCCAGCTCCAATAACTGAACCGGAACCTATTCTTACATTAGGGAGTATAACTGCATTAGTCCCAATATGTACATTATCTTCGATTACTACTTTTCCTCCTACATGGGGGTTAGATGCTATTAACCAATTAGGTTTATAGTAACTTGTACTGGATATTATTTTCACACCGGGAGATAGCAAAACATAGTTCATGATCTCGATACCGTTACCACAAAGTAACGTTGAAAAGGAATTAATCTCACAGTTCTCACCCACAAATAACCTGCCTTTCGGATTCTGACTCATAATAAATACGAATGGGAAGACTATAGTGTTCTTTCCCAATGAAACATTTTGAGGCCTATCTATTAAACAAAATGGGTAAACTTTTGCTCCTTTGCCTAAAGATAAACCTCTACCTTTCAAATACCATTGCCAAAGAGATAATGAAAATTTTTCAAGCATCATTTTTATTTGCTCGCGCTTAACCTTAATGGTATTCTGGCCCATAGATACAAAGCCAATCCCAAAGAACAGCCCCTGAACCTGATTCCGGGTTCTTCACAATAATCCACAATCGGATGTAACGCAGATTTTTTCCATTCATGAATAAGCCTTTGAGGTAAGCCCGGAACGTCTTCCATACTCCACCGATTGTTGTTTCGTGGAAGAGGGTGTAACCAGTTCCGGCATTATCGTACACGTCTATCGCGAACTTGGCCGTGGAAAAAGAGAGGTTCAGCGTCCTGACACGCACCTCCAAAAATGGATAGGCTGACGCGTTGATGTCGGTGATAGTTTCGTAAACTGCGTAGTAATTGGTACACGTTAAGTTCGCAACCTCTCCGTTGGAAGCAAAATTATGGTGAACGTTGTTACCACCAGAGTAGCTCCATAGGGTTACATTCTCAAATGGCTCTACGAAAGCATACGAGCGATCATATACACGATATATGTCTCCTGCGCCACGAATGTTGGCCGTATGAACAACTGCAAACTCTGACTCTAACAATTGAAACTCCTCGGTATAATACGTCTCTGTCATCGGTTCCCGCGTTAAGTACACAGATCTTCCATTTTCTATGTAGTCTCTTATCTTCATAGTGTTGTTCGGAGCGTTAAACACGTCTATGAGCACTCTATCAGTTTTTCCTAAGTAATACGTGGCCCATTCGCCGAAACCCGTGATGACAACTGAGTTATCCGGTGTGTTGTCCCGTATCCAAACCATAATAGTTGTCCCTGGATGAGGCGTTGTGTGAACCGACCATGCAACCGAGTATCCAGAGAAAACTGATACAGCTAACAGTACAGATAGGTAAAAAATAGTGACAAATTTTTGTAAAGAGATAAACCGCAGATTTTTCGTAACTTTTCCGGTGACAGCCACTTGCGATTCGTATGCCTTAAGTAAAGCATAGCTTATAAGAAGAAGAAGCGGAGGCAAAATCGGCATCAAATACCTCGTTACAAAGTGAAAATAGAAAAAGCTAAATAACAAATATGGAAAAATCCAACTAGAAAGCAATAAGGCCAATTTTCGCTTACCACTGATGAGTATTATCGCTAACCCTACCATAGCCAATAGAAAACCACACGCTGGGATGAAGAGCCACTCCTGTATCTGGAACCCTACTGGGGGTGTTAGTGAAAAGGATGTTACGACGTAAATGAATGGATGGAGGTTTTGCAAAAAGTTCTCTAGACTGAAGTGTCCTAGAGGCCCAGGCCAGAGCTCATAACCGCTCCATACATGGTATCGGCTATATAGGTAAAACTTGTAGGAGATAACTGGGAAGAGCCCCACTATGAAGGAGAGAAAACCTTCGCCTAATGACCGAACGGGCTGCTTTTTTCTCCATAACAGAAGACAAAAGAAAAGAGGGAAGTAAACCAAGAGGTTTAATTCTCTGATCAAAAACGAGAAGCCCGCAGCTAACCCGCCTAGGCAAATCACCGATGATCTACCCGTTTTTACGCCTCGCATCATTAGAAATATGCTGATTAACACAAAAAAGGCGCTAGGTACATCAGACATCACCACAAGACTGTAAAACCAGCACAGCGGATTAGTCGCAATTAGGATTGCGGACAGTAGCCTTGTTTTGCGTTCGAGGCCAAATTCTTTAGCGAGAAAATATGTCCCCGGGATCATCATGGTTCCGAAAAAAGCTATACAATATTTCGCCGCGTTCTCATTCATTCCAAATAATAAATAGAACGGAACGATTAGCAGTGAGCAACCAGGAGGATAGACCGAAGGATAGAACTCTGGCGGTCCAGACCAGCTTAAACGACCGTATCGAAGTATGTTTTCAGCAGTAATCAAGTAATGAATTGAGTCTGGATAATTTAAACTTACAGACAATAAACAGAATCGAATTATTGCACCTAAAACGGTTATCATAACTAAAGCAAAGGATTCGTTAATTCTAAGGAGTTCTAATGGGTGTAACAGAGATCTAGAGAAAGATTCTTTAACACGAACTATAATTTGGGAAAATATTGCTCTAGTTACATTTGGCAGTTGTCTTATTAGTTCCTTTTTTGGCACAGTAACAGTCACTCTATAAATTCTCCTGTCCTTTCTTTTTATCAAAAGAAGAATATTTTTCAATCAAATATAGACTTAAAAAAGACGGAAAATTAAACGGGATCGTCTTTCTTGTTTCCAAACTAAAATACTTCTTTAATATGAGGTGTACTACATGCTGATGGGACACATGGTCTTCAGGCTTTCTTTTTCTAATCAACTTTCTTGCAAAGGAGTAGATTATATTTTCTGTCGGTAAACCGACAATAAGATTTCCTCTTTTTTGCATCATCTTTTTGATATTCGAAACCATGTGTTCCAAATCTTTTTCAGGTATATGCTCTAAAACACTTACACAAAAAATCTTTGTTGGCACGATATCTAACGAGAGATCTCTAACATCGGTTTTCACCAATTTCACATTACTCATTTTTCTTACTTGTTGATTAACCTGTGAAATGTCTGCGTCTACCCCTATGCAAAGCTTAACTTTGCTAGCTATCTTTTTAATCAGATATCCAAACCCGCACCCAACGTCTAACACAACGTCTTCTCTATCCAATTTGGCTAATTCGATGGCTTGGTTAATTCGAGAATAGAAGTATTTTCTGACCAGAAAAATTGAAGATTGATACGTATCCTCCTTTCGCATCATTGGTATTCCATCGGTTAATTAGCGAAGAAAAGTATAGTTCTTTAGTTACATTATTCCTTATTTTCTTGCATTTCTCTTTTCTTTAACTTGTATAAAATTTCTTCCTGTATTTTACGGCTACTCCCAATCATATCAGCTATAAGGGCCAAAATGGCCACTTGGAAACCAACTATAATGAGTACTGCTGTTAAAATTGCTGAAGGAACATACGGAGTTACCATTCCAGTACTAAAGTAGTGTATAAGGACCCTAAAACCTACAGTCAAGCCTACCAGAAAAATTGCTCCACCAATGAATAAGAAAGTTTTTAGTGGTTTGTAATCTCTGTAAGTTTTTAAAATAGTTAGGCTGGCTCTTTTCGCATAACTAAAAATATTAGGAATTAATCGCGACTTCCCCTCTCTTCTTCTGAAATGAACTGGGACCTCAACTATTTTTAACCCTTTATCCACGGCTTGCATTATCGTCTCTTGGACATACGTATAATCAGACATTACATTAATCCTTAAAACAGCTTCCTTAGAGAAAGCTCTGAAGCCGGTCTGAGCATCGGAAACTGATAAACCAGACAAAAAACTCGTAGCTTTTGTGGCTAAAAGATTCCCGATTCTCTTCTGTATTGGCATAAATTCGATCCATCCTTTAAATCTTGAACCTAAAACAATGTCAGCTTCACCATTGATGATCGGTTTAACCAACTCAATTATTTCAGCTCCATCATATTGTCCATCAGCATCTATATTCACGATAACGTCTGCGTTCATTTCTAAAGCAACGTTTAACCCGTTTTTAAACGCCTGAGCAAGACCTCTGTTTTGTTTAAACGAAATGACTTTATCTACACCCGCCTCTAACGCCACTTTTTCAGTGTTATCTGTAGAACCATCGTTAACAACCACAACTCTGACATCATCAATCCCATCGATTTCTCTCGGAATTTCTCTAATTACTTTCCCAAGAGATTGCTCTTCATTATATGCTGGGATTGCTACAACTAATTTCAAAGCTACACCACGAACTAATTAAGTTTAATTTATTTAAATAATCAATGCCTCTAATCTGTCTAAATATACTGTGTTTGTGCGGCGTGATGTCTTCTCCCTTAAGACCCTGTGTTATGAATATACTTGCTGCCGTTTTCTCAGACATTCCATCGCTCAACACTGTGGCCGTCCTGATTATACCGCGCGCGCGGTTGCCCGCTTAGTTAGCCGGACGGTTGACGTTTATTCTTCCTTTCAGTCCACTAAAGTAACACAAGAACTATCTAACCAACACGTTGCCTTTCATGTCACATCTGCTCGTAAACTTTCTCTATTTTTTCAACCATAATTTCAGAACTATAGTTTGCCCTCACTTTTTGATAACCTCGTTCCCCCAACCTCTCTCTTAACCTCTCATCCTTTAGCAATCTTAAAATGTAGTTGGCGAGAGCTTTCTCGTCGCCAAAGTTAACAAGCATCCCATTAACTCCATCATCGATAATATCCCATACAGGGGCACATTTTGCACCTACTACAGGTTTGCGATGATACCAAGCCTCCAAGTATACTATACCAAAAGATTCTCGCCTTGAAGGCGCTACAAATACGTCCGTAGCGGATAGCGCATCTAGCTTCTCACTCTCAGAGACGACGCCCAAGTCAAGAATCTTTTGACGCTTGCTGATGGGAACCAAAGAAAATGCATCATAATACATTTTTACATCGCCAGGAAGTATCGCGTCTGGGCCGATGATCACCAGCCAAGCATTTGGCATCTTACCCCAGACATGAACCATAGCCATTAATAGCTGCACAACGCCTTTGTCAACCTCTTTACGTCCAATAAAAAGAACTATTGGATCCTCCGGAGGGATGTTATGTTTTAAACGAAAATTTGTACCATTCCCTCCTTCTAACTTTTCGACATCTACTCCCACACTAATCATGTGAACCTTTCTTGGAGGAACACCCTTTTCCACGATAAATTTTCGTTCAGATTCCGTCACCGCTATTACTGCGTCAGCGCCTCTCAGGATTTTAAACAATGATTCTCCTCTGTGCCGAGGAGAATATGTATGAAGAAAAGGAGTAATAACATAAGGCAATTTCCTCCTCCTTGCCATTACGTAGCCAATGGACGATGTAGACCACACAAGGTCAAAAGCGTGAATCACATCTTGGTTGATATCATT
>JAFNKG010000072.1 GCA_017883965.1 Candidatus Methanophagales archaeon
GTGCAATCGTTCATTATTGTTCAATCTATTTTAAAAAAAGGGACTTTAAGTAGGAGGACTCGTATTGCTATGGTCACTCCCATCCACCGATAAGTGAGCAGCAAACTAATTAAAGGTCTTACAGAGTTTATTGGTATGTGAGAGAGGAAGGTTTTCTCGATCCTTTAGAATAACGCATCTATCCCAATGGGGGTAAATGATGACTATTTTGAGCGATACGGAGATCTTGGAAGCGATTGAGAAAGGAAAAATCATGATTGAGCCGTTCCTCAGGCAAAATGTGGGTCCATGTTCGATTGATCTGACATTAGCCAGTTACTTTGTGGTATTCAATCCGGGAGAAACGGTAGATCCTAAAAACCTTGAAACCCTGAGAAGAGTTATCCAACATGTTGATACGAAGGATAAACCACTAGTAATGAATCCAGGGCAATTTGTCTTGGGTTCCACAAACGAACATATACGTCTATCAAAAGACCTATCAGCAACGTTAGAAGGGCGAAGCAGCATTGCAAGGACAGGGATCGTTGTTCATGCTGCTGGGCTCGTCCAAGCAGGAACTGGGCTACTAAAACCTTCGACATTGACTTTAGAAATATTTAATATGAGTCCAGCACCCGTAAAACTCTATCCAGGCGAGCGGATCGTCCAAATCATTTTTCACCGACTCGGGCGGGATGCCTTAGAGGGATATGACGAAAAACCTACCTCCCAATTTCGGGGGCAAGAGCGGCCATTTTACTTCAATTCCATTTAACCATGTCGTCCAGCTTGTGTTTCACCTGTCGAGTTTGGAAAATTTGGGATTTTTGAGTTTATGCAAAACCCGTTTTTCGAATTTCTTATTGATTTTCAACGTGTATCCTTATTGCTTTCAATGGTGTCTTCACCGATGCTCCTACTTTCACCGATTCAATTTTTTTGGTTGGACTATTCCGGTTTCTCAGGTTATTTCTATCTTCCTTAAGTGTTTTTCGCGGTTGTTTCGTAAATGCTTAAGTGATCTTATTACTTCTTTTTTACTCAGTTCCTCCCGTTTTATGTTCTGCATCCAAGATTTCCACCGTTTTTCAAGGATTTTCCTAAATGTATGGTTGTGATACGAACATAATGATTTGTATTCTGTTTGGCTCATGGTTTCCACACTCTTTTGACGCATCATCCTTTCCTCCGAGCCATACTCTTCAGTTGTTAACGAATACTTTTACCATTTCTTGAAATACACCTGGAAAAGTTGGGCGAGTAGTTTTAGGCGTTCCCTGCGCTTCCTGTACCGCGCAAAAATCTTTGATAAAACCAACACCGATTCATGGTTTCCCGCCAGTATTTTTGCCCTACCCCTTAGAAACTTTGGCTATTCTTATCGTCCATATTTTCTAGCCTGCGTTTTTCCTCTTATCATTGGAAACCTTGAGAAAACTTGATCTCAATCACTTAGTAGTTGCAGAACGGGCTCAATTAGCGTACCAGCTAAGCAGTTTCGGGGACAGTGGATTGTTTTTAGTTATACATGATTTCAACAGAGCTCCCACTGCTTTTTTTTCGTATGTCGGTTCTGGTGGGGTGATAAGCCCTAGAGCATCCCCCTCCTGACTGCGCTCAGTAGTTAGTTGCAAGAATCTCAATCCACCAGTAAATATATATATATAAGATATAAATATACACAATATTTAATCTATAAAAAAGAGAGGAGGAGAAATGAATAGGACATTGAATAATTCTAGTTTACGTTTGGTTGGGAAATAGGTCATACTGATTGGACTTATGCTGTCGATAATGTGGTTTTCAGGCTGCCCAAGTCAGATTTCTCAACCGGAAAGATTCTTTCTCGCATACGCCCAAGCAGGCTCGTCGTTGGTTCGTGTGCGCTTTTCAGAAGACGGACTGAACTGGGATGATGGTAATTTCACATCCCAGGTCACTGGCTCGTCGTTCCGTGGCGTAGGTGCGATGATGGATGCACGAAGCCTGTCGCATGTTGTGATTGTTGATGCGCTTTTTGAAATCAACTTCGTGTGGAGTATTGGTCCTGCGTTGTGGAGTAACAACTATGAGCCGGAATCGGTGATTCATCCGCAAGCATCGGCGCCGTGTGGGGTGGGAATTGGCGATCTTAAATTTTTAGTAGCATATAGACGTGGAGACGACAAAATTACAGTTAGACTCTACGACTACGATCAGCGTAGCTTTGTTGGAGGAGATTATGCACCAATACACCTTTTAAACACTGATGTGACCGGACGGCCTTCAATTACATACATGAATGGGAAAATTTTGCTTACGTGGGGCAGGATGTTTGTGTCTCCACAAGGGTGGGATTTTCAAATTATCACAGCGGTTGGAGAGATGGTAAACAATGTACCCTCGTTCTCAATCCCCAAAAAGGTCCCTCTCCCCTATTCTATTTTCGAAAACAGGCAGTTCGCACCGGGATCACGAACTACTCCCGATGTGACTCACGATCACAACCAATTTTACATTGCGTTCGCTAGAGAGGTGTACGGAGGAATGTGGAAATATAGGCAAACAGTCATGTACAATTCTACTGATGGTGAGAGTTGGGACGAACATAGTCTTGTACCTTATTTGGAGGAGGATCCCGTGGGATTTGATACAATAGTCAACATTGCTGGAAAATCAGATGGAACACTGATTGCAGCTGCAATCCGTTGTGGTATAGACCCAGTATTTGATTCAATAGTATCCGCTGCACGTTATACCAACGGCGTGTGGAGTGAGCTAAACGTTGGGACAATGTTTGGTGCATTTTCAGCTTATTCCAAACAATTTGCGCTGATCGGTACGGGATCCCCTTAGGAGGAGACGTAAAAAACACTAGGGAGGCTAGTTCTTTCTTTTTGATAGTTCCCTCATATTTTTTATTATATTTATCAGTTACCCCCCTGCTCAAGGAGGAATTGAGCGAACACATGGCCAATCTAATGTTTCGATATTAGCAGGATCCCCGCAAGTACGACGAATCACCTCGGCCCATTCAATTTGGGAAGAAGCCCCAGGATCCGCCTCCGTTTCAGGTGGGGCAGGGGGCTTTTTGTTAGTCGGTGTGATAATTTCTATAATCGTGTTTATTGTGAATGAGTTTTCGTTTAAGCCACGCAAGAGAGAAGAGGAAAAGAGAAGGTTCAATGGGTACTACCTTTGAAAAAGTGGAAATGGTTCCAAAGTTGAAAGATGAGTGTTTTCGATTTACCCTATCGTCAAATCACCCAAACTGTGTTTTCTTATCTTTTTTCTTCGTTCATCAACATCACAGCAGGTTCAGCCAGTTTTTTCACCGATGCGAACCTCATTTACTCCCTCCCCCCCAAAAAATAGAAACCCTTCCCTCCCCCTATTCGTTCTTATCCTTCTATGGCTCCGCTCCGGGCTTACCTTCGCTCCGCCTAGAACTCTCGCGCGCTCGGAGCTTGGACGGCCAATCTCCTCCCTCGCTGACCCGTGCTCGTAGCGCTGCGCTTACGTCGCCCGACGCTCGCTTCGCTCGCCCATTCAATATAATCCACACATTATAAGGCAGGAACGGGGTGCAGCGACTCCTTCCATTTGTACTCATCTATTTTGGGGGCCGGGTCAACTTTTGAAATTTGGAGGACTTGTAAAGATTTTTGAAGATGTTATCTTTGCGTGCCTTCCTTCTGAAACTTTCATCAAAAGAGATTACCTTTGAGAGATCAGAGAGGAGATCGAATAAAGTTCATTCTCGTTCAAGTTCGACGCGAATAATATCACGAAGCATTACTCTGTAACATTGTACTCCTCAATCCTATAATTTTTGTAATCGTTTTGATTTTATTGGTTGTATTTTACAAGAAAATCTGGATTTTTAGCAAAGAAAAATAATCCAAGCCCACAGCTTCCAACTGAAAGAGGTTAATGGCATGGAGAAAGCAATTGACTATAAAAGGGACCTCAATCAATTTTTACACCAATATAATTATCAACCTTCATTGACTAAGCATCTTGACAACATTGAAGACGAACGATTTACTCAACCATTGCTCAATGAAATAGTTTTATGGAAACTTAACCGCTATGTTGTTATTAGTCGAGAAATCTTTGAGGATTTGAATACTCTAATAACTTTAACAAATGGACAACATCGGCAAGGTCAAAAGGTGTTAGAGAATCTTCTTAAAATTCATGGGATCGATTTACCATTGGCTTCAACAGTTCTTCGATTTAGAAACCCGAAAGTCTTTCAAATTATAGACCGACATGCTTATCGTGCAGTCTATGGTAGAAAGTATCCATTTTACCCATCAAGTCCAACCAATCGCAAGATATCGGTCTATTTTAATTACTTAGATAAACTTATTGAACTATGTACCAAAAGAAATCTGGAATTTCGAACCATTGATAGGTTGCTCTACATATTCGATAAGAAGATCAATGGGAAGCTTTGATATATAAAATAATGGTTTTATGTCTCATTTTAGCAATAATGATTTATTGAGAATTGTTAGAGAAGCGACAAAATGGATTTCTGGTACTCCAGGTCCCGTTATTATACAGGTGTCTAATAAAATAAGCAAGTTTTATGAAATAATAGAGATAATAACAAATTATACTGGGCGGTTAATTCGCACACCCCAAACTGTTTTAGTAATTAAATTTCAAATAGGACCAGAAGTTTGATGGAAGGATGTGGGTTCGAATCAATTGAGAAAGTCATGGAGATATGAGCCAAATGGACACTACTATGGGAGAATATGCTGTTGGCGCGTACCTTATGTTGCGGCTTAATTGTGATATCATCACGTATAATGTTCGATTTCCGGAGAGAGGACAATATGCCAAAGGCGAGTTAGATGTGGTTGGTCTCAATTTCAAAACCAACACCGCATATCTTTGTGAGGTATCAACACATATTATACGGTTAGGTATTGGCGATTATGAGACTTCTGTTCGTAAAATCAGAGAAAAGCACGAGAGACAACAAGAGTATGCTCAAAAGTATCTAACCCACTTCACCACTGTGAGATGTATGTATTGGGCACCGCGAGTTCCAAAGGGATTGGTGAATCTCCTTCAGGAGATTGAAGGGTTAGAACTCATTTTTAACGATCAATATACAAAATCCGTTGAAGAATTGCGTGAAAGGGCTCGAAATACCACGAAAAAAATAGGGAATCCATTCTTTCGAGTATTGCAAATTTTAGAGCATTTGAAAGATTAGAGGAGGTGAGGTGACTCACAAAATTGAGCGACTGCCCTCCTTCTTTTTATATCGCGAAATGTGTGTCGAATAAAATCCTTCCTCATCAGTGGGGTCAATATAGATAAAATCCTGCTAAAGTTGGTCCAAATAGGGGGATTATCAAGGTTTTTTGAAAAAAGGGAGATTTAGGGGTTAAAGAGATTTCAGGCGGGCTTTCCCTCTTTGAGTTGTTTCACTGTTATTGGTTGCCAGTATAGGTCGCGCTCTAGGCCAATCCCTAACGGTCCTTTGTAGGCATGCAGCTCTGAAAGGAGGACATAACCCCATTCTTGTTCGAAAATATAACACAGGCCAAAGAGTTCGTCGGGGTTTTGGGGGTTCTGCTTGGTGACCCACCACGTCGCCGCACTGCAAGGATCGAAGATTTTGAGATGTACTGTTACTGCATCATCGCTAATTTCCCCAGTTTTCCGCCATTGTGTCTTAAGTTGCTCATTTATGGCTTCTGTCAGTAATTCTATTTTCTTACCTCATTCTTGGTTTTATCGGATTCGAACCAGCACAGTACGCGCCGATTTGATTTTTTCAAGTCGAGGACGGTTCTGAATGTCGATAATCATGTCAATGTACTCCTGAATTGTCCTGTAGTTCATTCCTGTGAGTTTAGCTAATTTGGTGAGGGATTGTGGTTGCGTCTCAAGGATTTTGAAGATTTTTTCTACTCGATTTGAAGGGCGACCAATCGGCATTTTTTCAACCTCTACTTTTGCTATATTTTTACTTCTATATTTCTTTTATGTATATTTAAATATTTCTATCTTATTTTTATACTTCTTTTACAGACCGTAAGATTTATTTAGAGTGCCTTCGTAGGGTTATATGTGGTGAACTTGGTTGCAATCCAACCCAAACCTTGAGTATACGTCTAAGTTCGTCCCTGATCGTGATTATAGTGTTATTAGGGATGAAAAAGAGCTTGAGATCCTCCGTTTGGAGGTTGAGATGCGAAGGAAGGAGATCCTGTGCAAAAATGGGATTCTCTCAGAGGTGTAAGGTGTTGTTATCAGAGTACATCCAAACCAAGGCCTCCCGCCTCGTAGAGGAACAATGGGTTTTTGAGTTGTTCCGAGGCAAGGGGTACAGCATTTTCCAAGTGGAAGGAGATACGGACATCTACCAAGTGCATCTTAGCGAGACAAACACGCCTTCCTGTACGTGTCTCCACTGGGTATATCGCCATACGATCTGTTCGCACATTTTGGCCTGCCAGCTCTATAGTGAGCCGCCCCACCCCGAAGAGCCGGACGAACTAGAAGAAGGATTAACCCCGAAAGAGATCGAGCGCCTTGTTACCGAAGCTGCCGACCTCTTCAATCCCACAACGTGGAGGTAGGGCTCAAATGAATTGCATTTCCTGTTTCGGCTCAATGCAGGCTGTAGAACCTAGCCTCGAAGTTCTCAACCTTACCACTCGAGAGGTCGAGCTTCGGGTTCATGTGTGGTTCTGTCCCCGTTGTGGGATTCAGGACGAAATCCGTGTGATGGAGGTACTAGAGTGATCTGCGTCGTCTGTGGGGCTGATATGGAACCCCACGAGTCAGATGCTTACTATTCACAGCGCTATAAGTGCTCCATCTGTGGATTCGAGTACCCGGAGGACTGGTTCAGATGAATCCACACCCCTCCCCTCTTTCTTTTTCTGGTAAGTCCGAGACACAACCCCGGAAAATCCACATCTGGGAGTTCCCCGAAGAATTCTACGTTAAACTCGAACCTACTTTAATAAAACAGTTGGTAAACCGAGCTGTTACGGTTGTTAAGGGCGTTAACAAATTGGCCCATGTGCTAAACAAAGATGTGAGTTTGATTAGGGATTATCGAGCTGGAAAGTACTTCATTTCTCTATCCTCCCTCCTGAAGTTATGTAAACTTACAGGCAAAGAGTTCGCTATTGAAAAGGTGGAACCGCACATTGTGGCCTACAAAGGGGGGGCGCGCGTCAAACAACCGATCTGGAACCCACACCTCCCAATTGAGGAGACTCCTGAGCTATTTGCTCTCATGGGGCATCTGACGGGAGACGGCGGGCATGATTGCACAATGGCTTACTATACTAATACTCATGAAGCGCTTGTTCAGAAGTTTTTAAGCCTGCTCCAATCAGTATTTGGCGAAGTCTCGACCCGTGTAGTTGTAGAAAAAAGCAAACCACCTATTAAAGACTTTCTCCGTGTAAAGTTTGGGCTAACCATTGTTCGCCTTTTCCAGCATCTCTATCAGGTTGATTGTAGAACCTATACGGCGCGCGTGCCGCGACACTTGTTTTGTTTATCGAAAGAGCATGCGGCGGCATATTTACGCGCATTTGGCGATGATGAGGGAAGCGTGAATGATTGGATTACCCTATGTTCAGCGAATAGGGAGTTAATGCAGGATCTTTACACCCTAGTGCAAACGAAATTTCCAGAATTGGGGAAGTTTGCTGTGTTCAAAAAAAGTACTCGAAAATATAAATCGACTTGGAAGACTATCTATCTTATCCACTTCAAGTCCCGCGTGTTTGCCAAGTATAAAGAGTGTATAGGATTCACCCACCCCGAAAAGCAGCAAGAACTTGATCGCATCTTAGCGCGCCACGTACGAGGGTGGACACAACGAACTCCTGGCACAACCCGCCGAATGCTCCTCACAGTTCTGAAGTCAAAGTCAATGACCGCTAAAGACCTAGCAAGAAGGCTTGATGTAAATCCACACACGATCCGCAACCACCTGAAAGGTTTAATTTCGTCGGGTGTCGCAACCCCGACAACGAAAGTTGGACGGGCTCAATTATTTGGGTTAACAGAGACAGGACAGAAGTTGTTGGAGTTACCACCGCTAGGACTCGAACTTTTAGACCGAGGTAATGGAGCGCGAGATAGGGTGCGAAAAAAGCTGGCGATTCTCAAGGCCCTAGCGCTTGTGGGAGTGGTGGTTCTGGGGGAGTTAAAACGACGGTTGGGGCTTCCAGAAGAAGTTATACGGAATCATTTGTTTACCCGTTGGTATCGGGGGCATAAATCAGACCAATTGGGATTGATGGAGTTGGGCCTTGTAGAGCGCTCTGGTGGAGGAGTACGCGCAGACCCTTACGTCTACTGCCTAACGCCCAAGGGAAAGCGAGTTGCAGAACGTTTATGTGAAGTTTTAGATTAATATATGGAATTACTCTCCTTTTTGATTAATAGGAAAATTATTTAAACCAAAAATAAATAAACTGAAAAAAAACCAATAATGATTTAATAAATATGTCGTATAGCAAGGGAGATGTGTTAAATGGATAATGAAAAAAAGTGGACCCTAAAACTTGACGGGAAGAAATGGAGCGGACCTATCGAAAAAGGAATCGAGGGTGCTAACATTTTCACGAAGAACCCACGGAATGAGAATGAACTTCTCGGTTTTAAAAATGATAAATTGCTTCTAAAATGGGCCGAAAAGGAAGGAATGCTTGAACAATATGAACGATTAGTACAAGAAGATAGGATATTGAAGTATATTACACCGCCCGAAACAGAAGGCGAAGAAGAAGAATTATTAGAAATACAGATGAAAACAGTCGAGAAAATGACTAAACGATTTCGCAAGACTTTACAGGAACGGAAAATTGATCCGCATGACGTTGAGAAGATTATGAAGCTGAAGGAGGAGGATTTCCACTCTGTCATCCTTTATGATAATAAATATTACAGAGGCAGTTTGAGATATCTGCCTGGTGGCCGATATCCTTCTCTCAAACTATTTGGTTTTAATGATAAGGCGGAATCGGCTATTGCTATTTCTCTAACCATTCTTTGTGAGCACAGTTGGTATCGTGGAAAAAGATTATATGTATGGGGAACTGATGCGGATTTAGGCTGGTTCAATAATCGTATCTCTTCTGTAGTTAGTAGCATAGTATGACATGTATGAGATTTGAACTATGGGGAAAAAAGAAAGTTCCAATCTTTCAACTGCTTATAGATATTTATAATCTCCTTGTTAAAACCCAAATGCAACGGATCCGTATGCCAAAACGATCGATATATACACCGTTGGTTGGGTAGACGAAACTGAAGTCCGTCAAATTCGGGCTGAGCTGAGAACGCTTGAGATCACCCAAAAAATTCCTGCTACAATTACGCTGAAAGCTAGAATCGAAGCAATCTTTGGATTCCTCGGAGATTGTACAAGAATTGACATCTAAAAATCCTCTAACACATGCTTTTTTTATTTTGTACTTGTTTTCTTCGTTTTTGAATAGAAGTGTACTCTAAAGTTTGTATTAATCCTTCTTCATCACATTTGGTGAATTCATTAATCTACATAACATTATTGCTGTGTTTATCGATAAAAACAATATGCAGTTTATATTGGTGGTCACGAAAGAAAGCGTTGAACTGATTGTAGTTGAAATTTACATTAAACCATTTGTCTCTCGTACCATATAAGGTTAATTTCCTCTTAGAAATTTGAGCGGAAAATCCATAGTACGTTAAAAAATGCGGTCTTTAGAGAAAATAAAACACTCTAAACCAAAAGTTTGACTCTGTTAAGTTTTAATTGAATCCTCAGAATGTCTTCTTTTTATCCTTGAACGCCTTACTTAGGGCCTCCCTTTCAATACAAACTCCCTATCTTCAATAGTTCGCCTCCAATAGTCCAACCGCAGAAGAGCTAGAAACCCTTTTCCCAACCATCTAGTAACTTGACCTGTCTTTTTAATTGGCAACTCCGACAAAGTTAAGGGTTACTGTTTGAAAATTAGCAGACGGTTCTTTGAACAAAGCGAATACCCCGAGAAGCGAAAAGACGAGAATTTTTCAGTAGGAATGAGTGAAAATTCATTTTAGTATTATCAATAGACAATAAGGTCTATAAATTTTTTGACAATTATGCATATATTTTTATAGACATTAGTGACTATATATTATAAAATATTTGGAATTGAAAAAATTGGGGAAAAAAACGAAAATGACTAAAGAAGACGCTCGACGTATCCAGTCAGCTGTCGACCGAAAAGACGGCGATGAAGGCTTTAAGAGTCGGGCTATGCGAGCGGCTGCGAAGAATGAAGAGGAAGAGGAGGAAGAATAGCGTTCTTTGAACGTTATGGAACGGAACGGAGAGGTTAGGAACCAAACCTGAATCCTCTCCGCTTCCATTTCCACCTTTTTTCTTATAATATATATTAGAAAAATGTTTCTGATGGTGAGTTACTTGTCCTCCCTTGATTTTTCAGATACCGACCTATCCGAAATCGCTGATCTGGTTACAGAAATTGTGAATCCTGGGAATCAGTTTAAAGCAAGTATTCGATATGCTGGAAGTGGAGAAGTATTTCTTTATTCAAATTCGACTATTAAAAAAGAAGAGCGAATTACAGGGGATTCAGAACGCCTATTGACTTTAGGTGATCTGGTGGAATTCCTTCAAGATAAACTCCATGAATTGGGAACCTCACGGAGTGGCGTTTGTCCTGCCAAATTTTGTTTTTGCAAATACGATACCGAATTGATCAGAGCGCATGATCTCTTTTGGGAACTCCTTTATCGACTTGTGGATGAAGAAGGCGTCATAACTGGAAAGGAGTTAGAACAGCAGGGAGCCTTCTATGGTCTTGACTCGTTTCAAAAATACATCAAATCATCAGTTGATCTGATCATATTTGAAGAAATAGTACACCTTGCGAAAATTTGTTTAGAAACGTTAGAATCACACCAACTCTTCTCTGAACATTTTTTCGAGTCCTGCAAAGAAGGAAACCATCGATACGATTTTGTTGATCGAGTTTGGCACTCTAAATCTAAGAATCCCATATTTGCTGGAATTCCTCTGTATATAGTCGACTTAAGTCGATGTAAGTGTGACTCAGAGATCTATATGCCCAAGCAGGCAGAACGCTCATCTCAGTCTATTGGCGGGATGTTCCAAGCAACAACGGTAGCGACGTTTTTATGGGGTATACCAAAGGATCCAATTCCAGAAATTCCCATTTTTCCTGGTCAAGTATCCCATGAAGCAATAACGTCGAAAGGATTTCCAGAGCTCTGGATGGCAATTAGTGAGATCTTTCGCCGTTTCCTTCCGAAGGGACAAGCACGCGTCATCGGAAAAATGCAGGCGGGTGTTCGCTTAACTTCGACCGAACGCAACACAAAACGCCAACTGAGAAAAAAGCTACGTTGGGTTTCTAAGATGCTTGAATTGTGGGATGATTTGGAAGATCTAATTTGATGACTTTTTTAATTCCTTCGTAAGCTTGGAGCGTTGATTACTAATTTTTAAGTCTTCAATCGCAAAAAATTTCTTTGACACACTTTCAAAAATCTCACTGGCTAGCGCCAGAATTGCAAAAGGACAGATATAGCTTGTTGCCCTAAAAATTGAAATGCAAGAAGGCCTCCATGACATTCTTTTTCGATGATTTTAAGGAAAATG
>JAFNKG010000134.1 GCA_017883965.1 Candidatus Methanophagales archaeon
CAATGAACTTCGCCATTAAAGACAAAAACAGAAACACAATAAAAGAAACACCCTTCTATTCAGTTGGGGAAATCATACTCCAATCCGGCAACGCAGTTTCAACCGGCGCCCTAGCTGCTGCCGGATTCTGGGGTATCGACTGCCTCATTCTAACAGCGTCAGGGAGGCCAGTAGCTACCATAAAATCGCTTGACGATTTCTCACACGTTAAGACGAGGATATGTCAATACAAAGCATACGACAACAGAAAAGGAGTAGAAATCGCAAAAGCCTTAGTCCTAGCAAAAATAGACACACAGACACAAATAATAAAAAAATATAAATTAATTCCATTTAATACTTTAGAAATTCCCAAAAAAGAAAAAATAAAAATGCTATATGCAGAAAAAATAAATAAAATAAGAAATAAATTACATGGAATAGAAGCGAAATATTCCCAACATTATTTCGGACAAATAATTAATTTATTCCCAAAAAACTTGCGAAAAAACTGGAAAAAAAGAGAGGGATATAGGGCGTATGATGAACTTAACAATTTATTTAATTTTGCGTATGAATACCTGAAATGGAAAATATTCCGATCATTAATAAAAGCGAAATTAGAGCCATATCTCGGTTATTTACACAAAGTTCAAGAGAATAGACCTAGCTTAGTATGTGATTTTCAAGAAATTTATCGTTGCCTAATAGACGATTTCCTAATCAAATATTCCCAGAAATTAAAAAATAAAAACTTTGAAAAAAAATATGAGAGAGGATATTATAACAAAAAAATACCTAGAAAATATTTGACACATACAGAAACAAATAATCTCGTAAAAACCTTAAATAAATACTTTGAAAATAAAATAGGAATTCCCAGAATAAAAAGAGGAAAAAAACAGAAAATAGAAACATTAATCAACGAAGAAGCAAGTTTATTAGCGCAATATTTACGTGGAGAAAAAGACACATGGACACCTAGAAT
>JAFNKG010000073.1 GCA_017883965.1 Candidatus Methanophagales archaeon
CCCGATTCATGTGCATCACCTATTTATAGAGAAAGATGCCTTCATGAACCAGGTGTCATATGACACAAAGGGCAATACTACCAAACAAATTCCAAATCCCAATACTACCAAAAACCTTCCTTTAAAAGTTTTGCCTGCTTTTCTTTTTCTAAAAGAAAAGAGTTTAGTTGGGATTTGGAAATTGGGGTTTACTTGGGATTTGGTAGTATTTGACATTGGGATTTAATCGACCTCCTTCCTTATTCCCCTCCTTTCTTACTCACTATTCCCGTTATTATCTCCCTGTTAAGGTCAAATACCGTTGTTGTCTCCGCTCCATCTGTTATTCGCAATTTCTTGCTCGCATCCACCTCACCAATGATAGAAGCCTCCATCCCAGCGTCTCTGAATATTTTTATACATTCGGCTCCTTTTTCCTCGTTCTCGACCGTGAGCACAAAACCTGTCCCTGGATACATCTTTAACCACTGTTCAAAAGACATTTGTTCCGAATCAGGTCTTGGTATCTTATCCAGCTCCACCATTGCTCCCACTCCTGAACACTCAAGTAACATTCCAAGCGTGCCTAAAGTGCCGGGATTGCTTATGTCTTTCCCAGCGGTTGCTAACTTTTTCTCTCCTATCTCCACCATTGCTTCCAATTGCCTTTTTATCTCGGCTGGGGACTTTTTTGACGTGGTGTCCCATGCCAGATTGTAGCTCGGATATATTCTGCCATCGAGGTCAATCGCTGCTAATACCTTGTCACTGGGTTTTGCACCATTCGAATAAATAACACTATCCCTTTTTACCGTTCCTATTATCCCAACGTCGAGCGCATCATAAGCAGTGTCCGGATGTAAATGTCCACCTACCATTGGCACGCCGAATTTTCTCACGCCGTCTTCCATTCCTCTTCCCAGTTCTGAACATATATCCTTCTTCTGCGTTGATGTCAGATTCACCATTGCTAAAGGAGTACCGCCCATCGCCGTTATGTCATTTACATTTACGAGCACAGAGCAATATCCCGCCCACCAGGGGTCTGCATTCAACAATTTACCCCAGATACCATCCACAGCAAGTAAAATGAAGTTATCATCACCCATTTCAAGCACCGCAGCATCCTCTCCAAAACCCATTATCGTTCGATTTCCTACTTTATCAGAATCACCCAGCACATTTACAAGGTCAGTTATAGCCCTTTTTCGCTTCACTCCCTCGAAGTTTCTCAGTGCTTCAGCCAGCGATTCCAGCTCTTCGTCTTCTTTCACGCTTACCATTTTTATCCCCGCATCTCCTCTATTATTTCATTTATCTCTCTTATATCTTTTATCCTGAAATCTGCAACCTCAAAAACCTCTCCTGGTCTATCTGCTTCTTCTTGCAGCGATAATACCGCTACATCCGCCTCCCGCATTGCAGGATAATCATTCCTATCGTTACCTACCATCATCACCGTATGCTCGTCCTTCAACTTCCTCACCAATTCCCTCTTATCCTCCGGATTCATCATACCAAAAATATTTTCTGGCGCCACATCTGGTAAATATATCGCCATTTCCTCCTTCTCTATCCTATCCCCGGATGCAATAAATGTCAGGACACCTAACTCACGTAATTCTCTAAAGAGTCCGAGCGTTCCCGGGAAAAGATTTATACCACCTGCAATTGCATACCGTATCGCTTTTCCTACCATATCTATAATCAAGCCTATTCCCATTACCGGAAGAATATCACACCGCCTCAAAAGAGAGACCGTTTCGTGCACATCCCCTAACCTAACGGTTTTATCACTTAAAATTGCTTCCACCACTTCCTCATCATTCATCCCTTCTTTCTTATATATAACCTTCTTTTCTATTTTTTTCTCCTTCATCAAATCCGATAATAATTTAGATGGGTCTTCTCTCTCCATCGTTTCTTCGTATCTTGCCTTCAATATCGTCATAGCACCCCTTTCAAGCCTGTCCGTGCAGGTTATTCCAGAGACCCTGCTGCGCTTTATCACCCCTCTCTTCATGTCTTTTATAATCCTGAAAGGTGCGTATATAACGCCGGCACCATCAAAAACAACCGCTAATTCGGACATTCTCGTTCCCTTTCCTCTTTTCCCTTTCCCTCCTTACTATCCACAATTTTAAAAGTATCAGATACATAGGATACAAATGTAAATATAATAGAATGAAGAATAGAAATACAGAGATAAAATGATGCAAGAGTTGGTAACTGAGAAATGGGAGGACTTTCTGAAGAAGTATTATTGGAACGACCTCATAGAGATGTCGAATTCTTATCCTGAAAAGCGTAGTTTGTTTGTTAAATTCGCTGAAATGGACATATATGACCCGAATCTTGCAGATATGCTTTTGGAAGACCCTGATGTAACAATAGAAGCTGCAACAGTGGCTTTGAGGGAAATGGATATTCCTACGGGTGTTACACTCGACGAAGCCAATCTTCGTATAATACAGCTTCCAAGAAGGGTGAAGATAAGGGATATTAGAAGCAACGACATAGGCAAGCTGGTGGGCATAGAGGGGTTAGTGACAAAAGCGACGGAGGTGAGACCGAGGATAGTAGAGGCGGTATTTGAATGCCCTTTTTGCCATCATATCTTCTCGGTTGCGCAAAGTGGGCGGCAATTCAAAGAGCCGGTGGAGTGTGAACAGGAGAGTGGAGGATGTGGGAGAAAAGTGCAGCGGTTCAAGTTAGTGGTGGACAAGTCAAAATTCGCAAATGCGCAAAAGGTAAGGTTACAGGAGTCGCCAGAGGAGTTAAGAGGCGGTGAATTACCGCAAGCGATAGACGTTAATCTGGAAGACGACATTTCAGGTGAGGTATCTCCCGGCGATCGTGTAATTGTTACCGGTATTCTCAGGTCATATCAGCGGACGATGCAATTTGGGAAGACGCCTTTCTTTGATATATACCTCGATGGCAATTCGCTGGAGATAAAGGAGGAGGAGTTTGAAGAGATAGTGATAACAGAAGAGGATGAGCGGGAAATAATGGAGTTGAAGAATCAGCCGGATGTGTATGAGAATCTCATAAGAAGCATTGCTCCTTCTATATACGGCTACGAAGAGATAAAAGAGGCTATGGTCCTTCAATTGTTCGCAGGCGTCCCAAAGGAATTGCCGGATGAGACGCGGGTAAGGGGAGACTTACACTTGCTTCTTGTCGGTGACCCGGGAGTTGCAAAGTGCGTGACAGATGCAGAGATACTTCTTTCAGATGGTTCTTTGCAGGATATAAGAACCATTGTGGATGATGAAGCATCCAAAAAAATAAGCGGGTTTGTAGATGATGGTATATATATAGAAACCAATCATGATTTAGTTTCATTGGATTTAAACGGTAAAACAGTGTTTTCAAAAGGCGATTTGCTCTGGAAACGTGGGGCTACACCAAAAATGTACCACATCCTGACGAGTTCAGGGAAAGAAATAAAGGTCACACCAACACATCCCTTTTTTGTATGCGGTGAAGATGCGCATCTAAGGAAAAAGAAGGCGGAGGATTTGAAAGAAGGAGAATTTATAGCAACACCAAGAAAAATTGAGGTTTTTGGTACTCCACAGCCCATTAACATCGAATACAGAAAGTCAAGAGTGTGGAATGCGGTTATTCTAAATTTACCCGGGCATACTACCCCCGAATTCTGGCGATTTATAGGATTGTTCATCGCGGAAGGATATTTACAAAACAATCATCAAAGATGTATTTTCACTAATAGCAATCCACAATTATTAGATGAATTCACCAAGTTTGCAATAAAATTGGGATTGAAAACATTGTATAGCAATAAAGGCAAATCAGCGAAGGATATAAAAATTTCGGGAATAGAGTTTGGCACATTCTTGGAAAATTTAGGTGCCGCAAGTCCATCGGGGTCGAAGATAGTGCCAGAGCTTCTTTTCAAGTGTTCAAAGGGAGAAATTGCCGCTTTTCTTTCCGCTTTGTTTGATGGCGAAGGGACTGTATCTGAAAAAGGTAGGAAGATAGGAATAACGTCTGCGTCCAGGAAATTGCTGTCACAAGTCCAACATCTGCTTTTAAGATTTGGGATACATTCCCAGCTCCACCCGACATTATCTAAGGCAAGTAATTCACCACATCCGAGGAAAAAGGAGTATTATCGGTTGTTTATAACGGGGGAGGAAGTAATGAAATTTGAGAGAGAAATAGGGTTTACAATGGCTGAAAAGAAAGAAAAACTCCAAAAAATATGTAACTCAACATTTATCTACAATACAAATGTAGATGTTATACCAAACATTTCCTCGCTGTTGAAGGAGATAAGGACCAAATTAAGACTAAGTCAATTTGAGTGCGGAATTCCGAGAAGCGCTTATCAGCATTACGAAAAAGGAGATCGAAATCCATCCAGATCGGCATTAAATAGTGTGGTTCAACAATTTGAAAAGAGAATAAACTGGCTTGCCGAAGTGAGAAAACGATTGCCATCATCCGATTGGCAGGATTTAAGAACGATACGAAAATCATTACATCGTTCGCAGCATGAAATCAGTTCTTCATTAGGATTCAGTCAAACCCTATTATCTCAATATGAACTTGGAAAAATAGGACACGCTAAGATTAAACCTAAGAAAAATTTTGTTGAGATGACAAAGAATAAGGTGATTAGAGCGTTGTTAAAATGCATCGGCGAAATGGAAGATGTTATCGAGCTCGTAAGTGCGCTCAAAACCACGGTAAATTCTGATATTTTCTGGGACAGAGTAGAAAAAATCGAGGATTTCGTATCTATGGATGAATTCGTGTATGACATTCAGGTGCCAGTTTATCACAATTTTGTGGCGAATGACATATACGTCCATAACAGTCAATTGCTCACCTACTTAGTGAAGTTAGCACCCCGGGGTTTATATACGGGCGGTAAGAGCAGCACTTCCGCAGGACTTACCGCAGCCGCAGTTAGAGACGAGTTTGGCGAAGGGCGATGGACTTTAGAGGCTGGTGCTTTAGTGCTTGCAGATAAGGGAATAGCGGCGGTTGATGAGATAGACAAGATGCGAAAGGAGGACCGGGATGCGCTCCATGAGGCGATGGAGCAGCAAACGGTGAGCATAGCGAAAGCGGGGATAATGGCGAGGTTAAACTCAAGATGTGCTTTGTTAGCCGCTGCAAACCCTAAATTTGGACGATTTGATAAATACACGACGATTGCGGAGCAGATAAATATGCCACCTACGCTATTGTCAAGATTCGACCTCATTTTTACCATGATGGACAGACCAAATGAAGAGATGGACACGAAGACTGCGGAACATATAATAGGGACTCATTATGCTGGTGAATTGCTTGCGAGGTTTGAGAACGTAGGTAAGGTGGAAGAGGAGGAAAAGGAGCGTTTCAGTGAGGCGATGCAAACAATGGAGCCGGCAGTATCCGGCGAATTATTGAGGAAATACGTTGCATGGAGTAAGAGAAATATATTTCCAGTGATGACCGAGGAAGCGAAGAACAAGTTCCTGGACTTTTACATCGGACTTCGCAGGCAGGGCTACGAAGATGAAGAAGCTCCCGTTCCCGTAACGGCACGGCAGTTAGAAGCGTTAATCAGGTTAGGTGAGGCGAGGGCAAGAGCCCGGCTGAGTGATAAAATAACGGTTGAGGATGCTGAGCGTGTAATTAACGTGGTTACATACTGTTTGAAACGTGTTTTTGTTGACCCCGAAACCGGCAAGCTGGATACTGATTGGATAACCGTTGGTACAACAAAAACCCGGAGGGACCGTGCAAGGTCTATCCGCGAGATAATAAAGGAGTTGGAGAAGGAATACGGCGAGGAAGTGCCAATAGAAGAGGTGCTTGACCTCGCGGAGGAGGAAGGGATGGAAAGGGAAAAGGCTGAGGATATAATAGAAGTGATGAAGCGAGATGGAATGCTGTTTTCGCCGGGAAGTGGCGTGATTAAGTTCGTGAGGTAGAAATTTTGCTGTTCTATCTACAACATCCGTTGGAGAAATAGGATAGATAGAGGGATACCGACTGCAGCGCCTTTAAAATAATCAACCCTTCTGCTCTTCTAATTTCTCTTGCAACCACAAATTCAGAAGCGTATCCGCCGATACACCGCGTCTTTTGGCGATGGCTTGAATCTTTGCCGATAATTCTTTGTCAACGGCGTAATATGTCACTTCGGATTGAATATCAATTTCAAATTCGACTGATTCGGTCTTATCCCAGTAATCTGCGAGGTCATGTGTGTCCCAAAACTCGCCTATTTCTTTATAGCTCTGCGCCTCCGATACGGAACTTCTATTTTTGCTCATATTTCCTCCGTTCTGCATGTGTCATATCCCGTGCTGATATGATAAGCGCTTGCTTATCCTTCTTATATATAAAGAAAATGATAAGATACCGTCCAGTTCTGGTTTGCCCAAGCGCCGCATAGACATTTTCGTCAGGTTGGTGCCCTTTTTCAACAAAACGAAACTGGGGATGATTGACAAAGACCTCCCGTACTTCACGTTGTTGAACGTTATGTTTTTGTTCGAGTTTTTTAACGATTTCATCGTACCAAATAAAACATATTATTTTCAATTATATACCCTCTCTTTAAAAACTTTTTATCTTCAAATAATAGAATCGTATATCTTTATATATTCTCTTTTTAGATAAAAGGTGTGAGATTTGACCGTGAAGAACAATGAAAAAAGTAGTGCTTGCATATTCTGGCGGATTGGACACTTCGGTTTGCATTCCTTTGCTTAGAGAGCATTATGGCTACGACGAAGTGATTGCAGTAGTAGTGGACGTAGGGCAGCCTGAGGATGATATAAAAGAGGCTAAAGAAAGAGGCGAGAGGCTTAGCGATATGTATAAGGTCGTAGATGCCAGGGAAGAATTCGTGCGTGATTATATTTTCCCGTTGATAAAAGCGAATGGCAGTTACGAGGGATACGTGCTTGGGACGGCAATAGCGAGACCGCTGATAGCAAAGAAAGTGGTGGAAGTTGCGAAAGAAGAAAAAGCAGATGCCGTAGCACATGGCAGCACAGGCAAAGGTAACGACCAGCTCCGGTTCGACGCCGTTTTCAGAACCACAGACCTGGACTTAGTCGCGCCAGTAAGAGAAATGAGTTTAACGAGGGAAGAAGAGAAGCGGTATGCATCAGAGCATGGCATTTCCTTTGAAACAGAGAAGAGATGGAGCGTGGATGAAAATATATGGAACAGGAGCATAGAAGGGAGCGAGTTAGAAGACCCTTCCTTTTTCCCGCCTGAAGAGATATTTCAATGGACTGTTTCCGCGAATAAAGCACCTGAAGATGGCGAGATTATAAAAATTGGGTTTGAGCACGGGATTCCCGTTTCGTTGAACGAGCGTAAGATGGACGGCATTTCGCTGATAAATAAGTTGAATGAGGTAGGTGGCAAGCACGGAGTTGGCAGAACTGATATGATCGAAGACCGGGTTCTTGGCTTCAAGTCAAGGGAGATATACGAGCATCCGGCTGCTACTATATTGTTAGAGGCGCATCGTGACCTTGAACAGCTTATTTTAACGAGAAACGAGCTGAGGTTCAAAGAATTTGTTGATAGAGCGTGGAGTGAGCTGGTATATCAGGGTTTAGTTATGGACCCGCTTTTCGATAGTCTAAATGCCTTCGTGGATAAGACGCAGGAAAGGGTAAACGGCACGGTTTATGTGAAACTGGAAAAGGGTGTTGCAAGAGTAGTGGGAAGAGAATCGCCAAACGCATTGTATTCGAAAGAAGTTTCATTTGACGTGAAGCAAGAGCAAATGATTGCGGAAGGATTTTCTATGTATCACGGGTTTCAATCGAGGATTTTCAGTAAAAAATAAAATCTTCCTGATTTTATTCATAGAAGAGAATGCCATGAAAGCAACAGTGCGAAGGTCAAAGATAAAAGGCGAAATAATTGCACCACCATCTAAAAGCTATACGCATAGAGCTATTGCAATAGCCTCGCTGGCGAAAAGAAGCGATATTCTTTATCCTCTTATCTCCGAAGATACGAAAGCCACGATTAACGCTGCGAAATGTTTGGGGGCAACGGTAGAGGTAGAGCAGGCGAGAAAAATAACGATAGAAGGCATCGAAGGGAGTCCGGGAACGCCTGAGGACGTGATAAACGCCGAAAACTCCGGTACTACTTTAAGATTCTTCACCGCTATTTCCTCGTTATGCGAAGGCGCTGCGGTTCTAACAGGCGATGCTTCTTTGAGAAAGCGTCCGAATTTGCCTTTGCTTAAGTCGCTGAATGACCTTGGTTCAGAAGCTTTCTCTACAAAAGGAGATGGAACCGCGCCAATAGTGGTAAAAGGCAGGCTAAAAGGTGGAGAAACAACGATAGATGCATCCATCAGCTCGCAGTTCATCTCCGCTCTGCTCATCGCATGCCCGCTTGCAGAGAGCAATTCCTATATTCTGGCAAATAATCTTTCTTCAGTGCCTTACATGAGAATGACAACCGAGGTATTAGAGAAAGCGGGGGTAGAGGTCCCTTTTTCTCGCTCGTCTAATGATTATTCTTTTCAAGTAGAAGGCGGTAAAACATACAGGTTACCGCGGTTTACGGTGCCGGGCGATTTTTCATCCGCTTCTTATCTCTTAGCAATCGCAGCAATCACGGATTCCGAGCTGAAAATAAAGAACTTGTTCCCTTCTGCACAGGGCGATTCCAGGATAGTGGAACTACTGAATGCGATGGGAGCAGAGATAAGATGGAACAAGGAAAAAGGTGTTGTAGAAGTAAAAGGCGCTAAAGATGCTACGCTAAAAGGGATAAAGGTGGATATGCGCGGGAACCCGGACTTAGTGCCTACAATTGCGGTATTAGCGGCTGTTGCTGAAGGCGGCACGGAAATAACCGGTGTAGCGCATCTGAGATATAAAGAGACAGATAGATTGAAGTTTCTGGCAGAAGAGTTGAAGAAGATGGGTGCGAGAATAGAAGAGAAGGAAGACGGGTTGTTGATAGAAGGTGCGAAAAAGAAGGAGTTAAAAGCAGCAAAGGTGTATTCCCACGATGACCATAGATTGGCAATGGCTTTGTGTACCGCTGCTCTTTCTGCCACAGGGGAAACAGTTATAGAGGGAGCAGAATGTGTTAAAATTTCTTATCCTTCTTTCTTTGAGGATATGCTCGATTTAGGTGCCGATATGAACCTGAACTTTTCTTAAGAAGAAATGAAGAAATATTTATCGAAAATCTTTTTGGGAAAATGGAAAAACTTTTAACTACCTCTATTTTATATATTATATAAAGCGGGAAAAGAGGTGCATCAAAAGAAGAAAATTCAATTAAGGTTTTTGCGAAGCAGAAGAGTTTTAGTGCTATGAGAGGCGCTACAATAATAAGCATTGGAAATGAGATATTAAGCGGGGATATTGTAGATACCAATTCTGCATGGCTTGCAAAGAGGTTATCAGCGCAGGGTGTTGCCGTAGAAAGGATAATGGTGGTGGGTGATGACGAAGAAGCGATATGCGGGGCGATAAAAACTTGCAATTCGGATTTTGTTTTTGTCGTGGGCGGGTTAGGTCCGACACATGATGACGTAACGAGAGAAGGAGTGGCAAAAGGCGTGGGTAAAGCGTTGGAAAGAAATGAAGCAGCAGAAAGAATGCTTAAGGAGAGATATGGGATAAGTGGCGTATTATTAAAAATGGCGGATATGCCAGCGGGATCTGAGGTTATAGAGAATCCAGTAGGTGTAGCTCCTGGTTTTAAGATTGGCAATGTTATTGTTATGCCAGGGGTGCCGGAAGAGATGCGAGAGACGTTCACGAGTATTGCCGCGCTTTTTCGTGCTGAAAATGCGATAAGGGAGGAAGAGTGGATAACAACGGATAAGGGAGAGCATGAGATATTGGATGTGTTAAACGAATCAGTAAAGAGGTTTGCAGATGTAAAAATAGGGTCTTATCCCTACGTAGATAAGCGAGAGGGAGGTGCAGAAAGGACTTACAAATTGCGTATAAAACTCCTATCCGCAGACCCTGAGGTGCTTAAACGTGCGAAGAGGTGGTTAGAGGAGAGAATATGTTAGTGCGTGGAGTTTTTTTTGAGGTGACGTAAGATAAGTATGGAAATAGAGGAAGACCCGAAGGAAGAGTTAGAGGCAGGGACTTTTAATGCGAAGGACGTGCTCGTGGGGATGAAGGACATATCTGGCTCAATGTTAGACCTCGCTTATTCCGCAGTTCTGTATAGTAACCCCGAAATAGCGAAAGAGGTGTTTAAATTAGAGGAAAAGATGCATTCTCTTTTATATAAAGTTAGAATAGCGATAATGTTAGGAGCAAGGAACTTAGAAGATGCAATAGAATTCTCGGCAATATTGCAAATCGCCTCTGCCGCGGAGAAAATATCTAATGCCGCGGGGGATATAGCAAAAATAGCCACTTCCGTTGATATAACTCATTATCTCGACCGTGAGGATTTTGAGGAAGCAGTAATAAATGTAAGGATAAAGCCCGCATCGGTGTTGAAGGATAAGACGCTGGAGACATTAAAGATCGAGACAGAAACAGGAATGCGAGTATTAGCGATAAAAAGGGGCTCTGAGTGGATGTATTCACCGGCTAAAAACGAGCGATTGCAGGAAGATGACCTGATTATCACTTCCGGTCCAACCGAGGGGATACCGGTTTTCTGTAAAATGGCAACAGGTAAGGAATATAAGGGGCGGGAGAAGGAGGAAGAAGAGGCGGGCATAAAAAGAAGGAGGGTAACAGAAGAAATCGCGGACCTCGTCGCAGATATGAAAAATATGTCAGAGCTGATGGTTGGTCTATCTTATTCCGCAGTTACGTTTTATAGCAAAGAAATAGCAAAGGAAGTGAAAGATTTGGAAGAGTCAATGGACCGAATGAAGGAGGAGTTGGAGATACTGGTGATAGAGGCGGCAAGAGGGATAACGAAAAAGAGTAATTTTGATGAACTCCGGGGATTACTTCACATTGCTGTTTCTTCTGAGATAATATCGGATGCGGCATACGAGATTGCAGATGTAGTGCTTCGTGGCATACAATTGCATCCTGTTTTTTTGGCTTCTATCGAAGAATCAGATGAGATAGTATTGAAGATGGAAGTGAAGAACGAGGATATATTCGGAAAGACGCTAAAGGAGTTGAAAATAGAAACACGAACTGGAATGTTTATACTGGCGATTCATAGAAAAGACGGCAGATGGGTCTATAATCCTGCGGGTGATGCGGAGATAAGGAATGGCGATTTGTTAATTATGCGTGGTCCACGAGAAGGAGAGGAGAAAATGAGAGAAATTTGTGGTGCGGTTAAAGTTAAAAATACAAATTAAGATTTTAATGTAAATAAAAAACCTTTCTTTAAAAAAGAAAGCTTTACCAAAGAAAAATTATACTTTATACACTATAAAATAATGTATGGTATAGCGAAGGGGTCGTGGCCTAGTCCGGGAGGGCAGCGGGCTCCAGACTCGCCGATCGTGCGTTCAAATCGCACCGACCCCATTTAATTTATTAAGTAGGCAGGGCGAAATGCGACTTTAGGCAATAGTACCATATGACACCTAGTTACCCTTACCGTCTATATTCACCTCCTTTCTATTTAAATGAATACTTTCCGGG
>JAFNKG010000074.1 GCA_017883965.1 Candidatus Methanophagales archaeon
ATGATGCCTATGTTTCTTATTCGCTCCGTCTTGTCCATCAATACTTTCACCTTTTCCGCTGCCTTCTTACCTCTTGTTGCCATTCCACTTATCACCTATCACTTTTCACTTTTCTTTTTTGTTAGAAAGATTTGACATTTAAAACTTATTTCGTAAAGATATAAGTTATATAATGTATAAAATGGATTATAAAGCATAAAAGCCCGGGTGGTGTAGCGGCCTATCATTGAGCCCTGTCGAGGCTCGGACTCGGGTTCAAATCCCGACCTGGGCGTTGAACTCAATTACAAGATATGAGAATGCCAACTAAAGCCATAATAAGCGTGGTTATAGTAATCGTATTAGTAACGGCAATAACAATATCGCTTTCTTTTTTTATTCCGCAAAAACCAGCAGAGCCCGTAGAAGAGGAAACTACGCAGAAAATAGAGATAGGAGGAAGAATAAAACTTCCAGAACCAAGATATGCAGGTAACATATCGGTGGAAGAGGCATTATCGAAAAGAAGGTCAATAAGGGCTTATTCCGGTGATAATTTGACCATCGAGGAGGTATCACAGCTACTCTGGGCTGCTCAGGGTATTACCTCGCCCTGGGGAGGAAGAACAGCACCTTCTGCTGGTGCACTCTATCCGCTTGAATTATACTTGGTTGCAGGAGATGTAGAAGGCATTGACAAAGGCGTTTACAGGTATATACCGGAAGAACATGAACTGGAAAAAGTTAAGAAGGGCGATATAAGGGCTGAGCTTGCAGAAGCTGCTCTCGGACAGGAATGCGTAAGAGAAGCTGCGATAGACATCGTATTCACTGCGGTTTATGAGCGAACGACATGGAAGTATAAAACACCTGTCTATGAAGAACGAACCGGAGCGAGCTATTTAAGGGGGATAAGATATGTGCACATGGAAGCCGGGCATGCGGCACAAAATGTTTATTTGCAGGCTGTTTCCTTAGACCTCGGAACGGTAGTCATAGGCGCATTTAGTGACAGCGAAGTAAAGAAAATCGTGAATGCTGAAGAGCAAGAAAATCCGCTATATATAATGCCCGTTGGAAGAAAAGGATAAACAATGCTCGACATAATCAGTTTCTTGACTCAAATACCCGTAAGAAAAGAAACAAAAATAGAAGAAGTAGCAGTCAGGAGTTACCTCTTCCCTTTTGCGGCTTTAGTGATTGGCTTGCTCGTATCGGCAGCAGCATTTGTTTCTTTCGGATTCTTAGCTTCGGCAACTGAAATTGCCGCTTTGCTCACGCTTCTCGCTATTTATCTCGTTACGGGTTTGATGCACATGGACGGTTTAGCGGATTTCTTCGACGGATTAATGGCAAGTGGAGGCAGAAAAGAAAAGATAAAGGCGATGAAGGACGAGAAAATGGGAATAGCGGGATTGTTCGCTGCTATCTTTACGCTACTCTTGAGTTTATTTGCTATTGAGACCGTATGCGGAGACTTCACAGAGGCTACTGTTAACTTTGATTCAGTCTCATTTTATTATTTCGCTTCGGTGTTCGTAATCGCAGAAGTTTCAGCAAAGATAAGCATGAATACCTGCATGTTACTTGGCAAAGGATTCGATGTAGAGGGGGGAATGGGACAAGGAATGGGGGCTTTGTTTATACAGTCTTCCTCCCCGCTGAAATACATGGTTGCTCTTCTTTCTTCCGTGCTCATTGCTTTAATTTTTACTGGTTCTTTTCATTTTCGGTTCTTTATCGTGTTTACCGGCGTCGCAGTCGCAATTTTTATTTCTTACGGTGCGAAAAAGAAATTTGGTGCGGTAAGTGGCGATGTCATGGGTGCTTCTAACGAGCTCGCAAGATGTGCAACGCTGCTTATGTGGGCAATACTATTTTCTTAACGCCAGGGTCAGGATTTGAACCTGAGCGTCCCTTTCGGGACAGTGGCTCTCGAGGCCACCGCATTTGTCCACTCTGCCACCCTGGCCATTATTCAAATCTTATTAAACGTCGAATTTAAAAAAAGGGTTTCATAAGAAAGGCAACAAGCCAACTGAAATATATCAGAAGGGTAGAACGAATAAAAGTGCCAATAACCACCGCAAACCAGGTTATCAAAGAGGGCATTCCTATTAGCCTACCTACTATTGAACCTACCGCCGCTCCTGTCCATTGAAGCGGAAATATAACTAAAACAACAACTCCTATAAACCCAAATCTCTTTACCCATTTATATTTCCTTATTGCCCTTTCTCCACTTTCCTCTACTCTTTCTACAAGTTTTCCTATACCCGGTAGTTTCTTTGCATAATCGAAGTTCCAGACCAAAAACAAAGCGAGAACGGCATCAGTGAAGACAATAAAAGATAGAATTGCTGCCGGAGGGATGCCAAGTCTTAAACCTTCTGGAATTGCAGCACCTGTGCCGACGAGTGGTATAAATGTATAAATGCTGAACACCTTCGCATATTTTGCATACACCTCCGGCTCAACGAAGAGCCAGAAGAATAGCACTGTGGCGCCAAGGATACAAAAAGGAATAACGAGTTTGGCGAATGCTATCAGCCTCATCTGCATTATCATCTCCATCTTTTCTTTCGTATTCATTTCTATTATTATAGGTGCTTAGTTCTTTTTATAACCATACGTTACATAACACCTTTTCTTTAAAACTTGTAAGAAAAATTTTATCAGACAAACTTTTAGAAAATAAAAAATGGCAGATAAAAAGCGTGCCGTTTTCAAACGTGTTCCCTGTGATATATGCGGTAAGGATGATTTTGAGCGACTTGGAAGACCAAAAATATCAATGAAATTCCTCCCTGTCCTGAACTTGAAAGAAGTATTTATTGTGAGATGTAAACACTGCGGTTTCTATTACACGCAGCCTATGCCTTTTTGGAGCCCCGAAGACATCCAAAATATCTACAATAGCGATTATTTTCCGGAAATGAGCGAATGGTGGAAGAGGTTTAAGACAAAAGTCAACCCTCAACGCCGTTTAGATGTCGTTGAGCAATGTGTTCCTTTTAAAATATCCGGATTTCTTGAAGTAGGATGCGGACTCGGATACGGTTTAGAGGAGGCAATGAGACGAGGCTGGGACGTTTATGGACAGGATATATCTTCGTTCTTCGCAGCCGAGGTGAAAGAGAAGCTTGGAGTAGATGCTTTTCCCGGTCAATTAGAGGAAGCGAATTATCCTGAACGTTTTTTTGACGTGGTATATGTAGATAGCGTATTGGAGCATGTCCCACAACCTATGAAAATGCTAAAAGAAATCCGCCGAATACTGAACCCTGAAGGAGTCGCTTATATAACCGTAACAAATGAAGATGCGCTAATCAACAGATTTCGCAGCTTTGTTTTTAAATCCCTTCTTCGTAAGCGGTCGCCCATATTAAGCCCTTTTTCTTATCCTTTTCACCTGATTGGATTTACAGAAGCCACATTCAGAAAAGCATGTGAAATCATGGGGTTTGAGGTGAAAAGGCTTGTAATATGTGCGGGAGCAAATGAGTGGCGAAAGTATGGGATAAAAGAGGTAGGTATATCGCGTATCCCGAATATCGTGTATTATCCGATATATGCCCTGGGGGAGAGGATGGGGGAAGGAATAGCAATTGAAGCCGTGGTCAGTCCTAATCTAAATCAGCCCGCTTCAGGAAAGCCATAAATTTGTTGATTGAAAATGAAGATTGCCAAACTTATCATAGGGGATATAAACAGATTAACGGGTGGGTATTTATACGAGAGGAAATTGGTTGAATATCTAAAGGTGAAGGGCATTGACATTGAGGTAGATGTAATTAGCATTCAAGAAGCACCTTATCCCTATATACTTCATCTATTCTCAAATTTATCGCTCATTTTACGGTTTTTCAGGCGAGGCTACGATTTCGTGCTGGAAGACGAGATGGCTCATCCTGCTCTTTTTCTTTTCAATTTCTGGCTACGGTATGTGAAGAGAACAAAAATCGTTGTCATTGTTCATCTTCTGTGGTGGAAGGCAGCGAAAGGCAGGAAAGCACATTTTGTCAGATATGTTGAAAAAATCATGCTCAAGAGCGCTCACCTTATTATCGCCAACAGCAAGCATACAAAGGAAGAAATTGAAGGTATGGGTATTCCGGGCGAATTCATAGAGGTGGTTTATCCGGGTTTTGACATGCCCTCAGCAGGGAAAAGAGGAATGGTAAGGGCACCTCATGGCGGCATAAATCTCCTTTCTGTTGCTATTTGTGACCCACGTAAAGGCCTGGATACGCTTTTGGAAGCGATTCACCCTCTGAATAACAAACATCCAGAGATGAAGCTCGATGTGGTTGGGGATGACAGCATTGACCCTGCATATAGCAAAAGACTTAAAGAAAGAGTATCCGCCTGGGGACTTGAGGAAAAGGTGATATTTCACGGAGTGGTGGGATTAGAAGACCTGAGGAAATTCTATTCCGAAGCAGATATATTTGTTCTACCTTCTCTTTATGAACCTTTCGGGATAGTATTTGCGGAAGCGATGTCATTTGAGTTGCCAATTATTGCCACCAACGTAGGTGGGATACCTGAACTGGTTGAGGATAAGGGGAATGGATTTCTTGTCCCGCCGGGGGATGTTGACTCGCTTGCGGATGCCATAGATAAACTTGCCTCTGATGCAGAGTTGAGAGAGCGATTTGGAAGGAGGAGTTACGAGAAATCCAGAAAGTTAAACACATGGGAAGATTGCGGTGAGAGTATATTAAAGTATTTACAACAAATTGAAGAAGTTGGAGAAAGAAGGGGGATTTAACGATTTCTTCAAATCGAAAACGACAAAAAATAATGGGTTGTGGAATTGCTCAAACTTTTTAAGGTTTGATTCCACAACCATTTTTTTCTTTTTTATATTATTGCTGATATGACGTAGGGCATGACTTCACCAAGGGGCACATTCGCACCGAAGAGCACCAGCCTCCCCATGAGTTCACCGACAAGAACAGATGCAAAGAGGATGATCGAAAGAACCGCTGCCTTTGAGACGTCCTTCTTCAGGAATGCCGCGACCGCAGCAACGAGAATCACTGTCAATATAAACCCTATCGCTATATATAGCCAGAAGATAGTCGTCATTTCTCCGCTTAATATATTCGCCCGCGTCATTCCCTGGGCAAGCTCTGCACCATACGAGGCTGCAGCTCCTTTTAGTATTCGCAGATACCCAGCAAGGACGATGATTCCTGCGATTACAGACCCCAGAACCACCTTCCATGCCACTCCTAAATAGGCACCCAACGGTTCTGCATACTCCTTCGGCGCCATCAGGTACTTGATGGACAGAAATGCAGCTACGAGCATGGTTCCGGTGAGCAATGCGGTCACGATGAAGAATAGCGGTGTTGTGATGTGGTTCATCGCAGGCAGTCCTAACAACATATATGCCCTGGCGCTTATGAATAGGAAGGCTATTCCAACCAGTGCAAATATGATTCCAAGGGGCTTCCTGAAAGGTACGAAAGGTTTTGCTATCTTCGCTATTAATCCATGTAAGCTCGAACTGATCCGCTTGAAACTGCCGTATTCTGGTTCAAATATCCATAGACATGTGTATATCACTGCTAAGATGGCAAATATCGTCAACATAAGCGATTCTCTGCTCAGCCATGACGACCCAATGTTTGTACTCATCGTCATCATTGCCGGAAGCGGTCGCGCCTCGTGCGAAAGTATCGCCGCAAGAGAGATTATCACTGCCGGAACGATAACCCAGCTCGCAGTTTCAAAGAACTTCTTATCCTTCTCAAGAAAGTCCGCTATGACCATGGCTATCAGTGCGCCCACTGCCATCTGACTGAATACCGTAAATACTACGTATGCTGTATGAGAGCTCATTATTATCTCAACCTCCTTTATACGCGCCCCTGCAGTCTTTCCACGTTACCAGCCTTCATAGCATTATACAGTGGTGTTATCTGAGCTATATCCCCTCCGAGACGACCCTTTGTCGCACAGAAAAGTGCACATCTTGGTTTTTGGTCTCGCTCCACGCCTTGCTCAAAAGGCTGCACACAGAAGGTGCACTTGTCCATTATCCCCTCATATTCCTTGAGCTTCGCTGGCAGGTCATGTGGATACTTCGGTGCCCCGAATGGGCACGCCCAGCCGCAATATCCGCATCCAATGCACTTGTCCTTATCGTTAATAACTATGCCGTCTTCTCGCTTCGTTATGCCTTTTACGGGACATGCAGCCACACACGGTGGATTATCGCAGTGCATACAGGATATTGCCACATTCTTCTCCCCAAGTCTACCTTCGTTGACCGTCACCACCCTGACTCTTGCTGTTCCTTCTGGAACCTTGTTCTGGTCCTTGCAGATGGCAAAGCACCCTCCACAGTCTATACATCGCTCAATCACATTCAGGATTTTATATGTCGTCATCTTTTACGCTCCCTCCTAAGCCTTTTTTACCCTACACAGGCATGCTTTCGTCTCTTGCATGTTCGTTGATCTGTCATATCCATCCACGGTGATGATATTGCACGAATCTCCGAGTGCGAGTTCGCCACATCCGGACGGGTATCTGTCCGCATAAGAAACTCCCTCAAACCAACCTGCCCAGTGATAGGGCATGAATACTTCTTTGTCGTTCACTCGTTCCGTCACATAAGCTCTGACCTTGCACCTTCCTCTCTTTGTCTCTACCCATACGTAATCCCAATGTTTGACACCTATGTCTGCTGCTACTGCAGGATTTATCTCAGCATACATCTCTGGCTGAAGCTCCACAAGGTAATGGCACGACCTTGTCTCTGCGCCTCCACCCATGTGCTCCACCTGTCTTCCCGTGGTGAGTATAAGCGGATACTCATTCACCAGGTTCTTCCTCTCATCTTGTATCGTCTTATACAAGCACTTAACCCTGAAGTGGTCTTCAACGTCGTCGTAAGTCGGGTATTCATCAACCAAGTCAGGTCTTGGACTTTCTATCGGCTCTCGGTGTATGGGAACCGGGTCTGGCAAGTCCCAGGCTCTGAATCTCGCTCTTCCTGCTCCTGATGGACACTTGTTCTGTGCAATCATCTCCTTCCAATCGCAGTCCAATTCAAACTTCCAGCCTGCACCCGGTGTGCCGTCACAGTTCATCTGGTCGTATCCTTCCGGGTATCCGTATGCCGCACCCAACATGCTCACGCCATCATCCGATATTGGATTACCGTCTGTAGAGCCCGCAGCTCTGAATCTGGGTCTAAACTCGTTTCCTCCTTCTGAGATCGGTATATCGTTTCTGTATAAAATCGGTGTTCCGGGATGCTCATCATTCCAGCAAGGCCACGGAAGTCCCCAGTATTCTCCCTTACAGGGACCACCTTTTGCCTGACAATCCTCGATACTGAAATCGGCACAGTTCTCTTGCTGTCTTTTGAGCCTTTCTGGAGACTCTCGCATCATGATTACACAGGCACCACGATTAATCTCCCGGAGAACGTCTTCGGGACTGTCATACGTGAAGTGCGCACCGAACCCAAGCCTATCTGCAAGCTCCTTCATAATCCACATATCTGGCTTGCTGTCCTCCCAGGGTTCCACCAGCTTATTTCTCCACTGCACCTGCCTCGCACTGTTCGTAACGCTCCCGTCTTTCTCGAAGACCGTGGATGCAGGTAATATTATGATTCCATCGTCTCTGTCCGCAAGGGATGATGCAATCGTTGCGTGAGGATCTACGCCAACAATCATTTCAACCCCTTCCAGCGCCTGCTTCATCCTCTTCATCTCGCTGATTGAGTTCAGCGAATGCCCCCACACGAAAACCATCTTGACCGGGTTTGGCTGTTTAACCGATGCGTCAAGCACACCTTCATACCATCTTGAGACTGTAAGTCCCTTCACGTGCATCAACGACTTACCATCGTACTCATCAAACTTCGCCTTCATCTCCTCGAAGGTTATCGGTGCATGCTCATTCCACACACCAATCCAGTGCTTCCACGAACCTTCTGTGAGACCGTAGTATGCCGGAAGCCAGTGAGAAAGCACGCACATGTCGGTCGCACCCTGCACGTTATCGTGCCCTCTAAATGCATTGCATCCTCCGCCTGATTTCCCTACGTAGCCCATGAGTGCCTCTAAGCATGCAAACGATCTGATGTTATTAGTGCCTACGGTGTGCTGCGTAGCACCCATCGCCCAGCATATACATGCAGGGTCGTTGTGCGCCCATTCATAAGCGAGCTGCCTTATTGTATCTGCCGGAACCCACGTAATATCCGCTACAACTTCAGGCGGATATTTGTCCACGACCTCCTTGAATTGTTCAAACCCGTACGTTCGCTTCTCGATGAAGTCCTTGTTATGCCAGTCGTTCTTGATAATCTCGTGGCATATTCCCAGTATCAGTGGTATGTCTGTTCCCGGTCTGAACCGCACGTACTGATCTGCCAATGCCGCAGACTTCGTAAATCTCGGGTCCGCCACGATGAACTTCGCACCTCTGTTCTTCGCCTCAAGGATATGCTGCATCGAGACCGGATGTGACTCGGCTGCATTTTCACCACAGAAGAAGATCAACTTCGAGTGCCGCATGTCGTTCCACGAGTTGGTCATCGCACCATAGCTCCATGTCTTCGCCATACCTGCAACAGTTGTGGAATGACATATCCTTGCCTGATGGTCCACGTTGTTCGTGCCGTTGAACGCTGCAAACTTCCTGAATAAATAGCACTCCTCATTTGTAACTTTGGCAGACCCTATCCACATTACCGAATCGGGTCCATAATTCGCCTTTATCTCCTTTACCTTGTTTGCAATCTCATCCAAAGCCTCGTTCCACAAGATTTGCTTCCATGTGCCTCCAACTTTCTTCATCGGATATTTCAACCGGTTCTCCGAATTAACCATCTCTGCTATCGAAGTTCCCTTGGAGCACATCCCACCAGCACATACCGGATGGTCTGTCCACGGCTCCAAACCGGTTAATACACCGTCCTCAACTCGTCCAAGCACTCCGCATCCCACTGCACAATGAGAGCATATCGTTTTCACGAGCTTTACGCCTGGTGCTGGAGCAGCACTCACATCTGCGATCAACTGGGACACTTCTGGATAAGCGCTGACACTGTTGATTCCACTAATAGTCGCAGCCGTTCCTAAAGCCGTCAGTTTAGTGAATGTCCGCCTTGATAACTTGATGTCACTACCGCCGAATATAGAATTCGTTTTTGTCGCCATTATTTCATCTCCTTTATTAGCGATATTACTTTTGGTTTTTCATACTATATAAAAACATATGTGAAAGATATATGGCATATGCATATGATTCATATGATTTATGGCTTATTTTAAAAACATCTGTTATAAATATATCGCTTTGCCCCTCATTTTTCGTCTTTACCGATTATAAAGAACTCAAAGAAATTTACAACACAAATTCCGATAACTCCCCGAGCACCGCATCCTCCAGCAGAAGAAATCCTTTTGTTAGTTTTGCAATGCCCTTATAGAAATCTGACAGCTCGCATTCGTGTAAACCATCGCAGAAATCCGGCACCCACCTTAACAAATGCTCGGCTAAGAATTCCTTCTGCATATTTATGCATTCCGCTATTCTTTCTTCATTATCCGCCGATAAGCCCTCCTCGCACAGATAGTGCATAAACTTGAGTTCAAATGCGATATGGTCTTCTGGCTCTGGATAATCCCGTGATTTAACGATACCCGCTTTCCTGTAAACCTTCTTCACCTTTAACAGCGATTCCCCCATCAGCTTCCCATCTACCCACCACGACTCGTATGGCTGCACCGGAAGTCTATGAGGACCGATGAACAGGCGAGTGTATTCGTCTATCAGGTCTTCATGCAATTCATCAACGGCTTTGCCTTTACATTTCTCCATGAATTCTTTTAATACACGAAATCCCTCGGAGAACTCCTCGCCTAATGATGTCAGGTCCGGAAAATAGAACCTTTCGTTCACCAAATCATCTGCCAGTTCTCTCGGCGGCTCCTCTGAATACATTCGATACAAAAAGGCATAGAAGTTCCTTCTGGTCTCCAAAGTTTCTTTTATCTCCATATTCATTTATACATCACCTTCTCAACCGCTTTTGAAGGTCGGCAGTCTTCACAATATCTGAGCAATTCCAAACGGTCCTCCACCCGGAGTTCTTCTTCGCTCCCTTCGCTTTCGCCTTCGCTTTCCTTTAATATCTCGGCTATTCGCTCATACGCCGACCTGCTCATAAACAATTTTCCACAGCCCGCACATGCAACAAGCTCGGATTCTACCAGTTTCTTCCCCTCTTTTTCAACCAGCAGCGAAAAATCAAGCACTCGCTTCAGATCAATCGCTTCTTCCGGGCATGCTCGTTCACACAAGCCGCAGGCAATACAGCACCCATATACAAAATTGATTTTATTATCGTCCCTGCTTAAGGCATCTGTCGGGCATAGGTTTACGCACGCATTGCATATCGTGCATTTAGAATTGATAGAAACGTCAGCGAACGGAAACTCCGTATTCTCCTCTATTAAAGCTGGATGCACTCCTGTTTTCTTATGAAGGCTTTGTATCAATTCTAACAGAACATCCCTTTTAGGTTTAGCCAAGTCTATCTCTCCCCGCTTCTTGCTCCTAATAGGAGAAGGCTTTAGCTTCTTTACAAAATCGGCAATCATATTCGCATACTCTTCAACGTCGAACTGCGCATCGCCTATCAATAGCACTCTTTCTCCTAAATCGAAGGCTGATACGGTCATTCGTGCAAAAGTCACCGCAGATTCGATTTGTTCAGGATGGCTGTTTTCGCATCCCCACAGAATAACGCCGTCTGCTCCACGTTCAAATGCGCTAAGTATATGCGTTTCTGATACCAGATCAATACAAGGCACGAAGAGAGGTAGCAACGCCGGGTAACGAATCTTTTTCCTGCCGACCGCATTTAAATTTTCAACGTGCTCTGGGCAGGCAAATAAAATAACTTTTGGCTCTAAATCCCCTGATAATAGGTCTTCCTGCTGCGAATATATTAACTGGCTGGGATATTCATATAGTTGCGGAACTGATAATGGGCATAAAGAAGAGCATAGCCCGCATCCTTGACATCTCACATCGCTGAACTCCATCCTCGCACCCTCCCTCCTTACCGCCTCGTAGGGACAGGGTAAACAAAACTCACA
>JAFNKG010000135.1 GCA_017883965.1 Candidatus Methanophagales archaeon
TTTCGCTTTTGATTGAAAGTTTCTTTCTCTGCTGCTTCAATTAATTGTTTCCCAATTCCCCTCTGAGAAAATTTTGAATGTGACACTAAACAGGGAAATACCATTAAATCTTTACCTTGGAATTGCTCCGGATTTATTAAGGGTGTTTCACTCGAAGTAGCAGAGCGAGAAGTCAAGATAATATTTGGGCCAAGTGGTTCTGGTAAAAGTACACTACTTCGTTGCATCAATATGCTAAGCCCACCAGATAAGGGTGAAGTATATCTTCGTGGACAGAATCTTATGGCATCTGGAATAAATCTTAATACGATACGAGCAAGGATCGGCATGGTATTCCAACATTTTAATCTATTTGCTCATCTCAAAGCGATAGATAATGTTAGTATAGGGCTTCGCCGGGTGAAAGGTCTTTTAAAGGAAGAAGCTCGCGCAAAGGCACTAGAGGCATTGCAACAAGTTAAAATGGAGCAATGGGCTGATCACTATCCTGCAGAACTATCCGGTGGACAACAACAACGTGTAGGTATTGCACGTGCTTTGGCCATGGAGCCAGATGTAATCTTGTTTGACGAGCCTACTTCTGCTTTAGATCCTGAACTGATTGGCGAAGTACTCCAAGTGATGTTGGATATTGCTAAAGCAGGTACTACAATGATAGTTGTCACTCACGAAATGGGTTTCGCGAGAGCTGTTGCATCAGAAATGATTTTTCTCGGTGATGGAGTTATCTTAGAACGGGGAACTCCTAAACATTTCTTCACCTCGCCTAAGTCTGATCGAGTAAAAAAATTTCTCAAACAGCTTCAGATATTATATGGAAGCCATGAAGGGCTTTTAAAGCAATCATATGAGGAGGAAAGTAAATGATATTTCAAGCTAGTCCCAACCCCATTAAGGAAATTTTTGCTGTACTGAAATCCT
>JAFNKG010000075.1 GCA_017883965.1 Candidatus Methanophagales archaeon
TCAGGTATTAGTAACCCTAAAACCTAAACCTCTAAACCTACATCCTCTGCGTTCTCCGTGAACTCTGCGGTTAATCTGACAATGTCAAGTTAGGATTTCCCACTTTGAAAAATATAAAAAGGGGATAAAAAAACCTTCCCCTCAAAAACTTTTTCGATTTTTTTTCGCTTTGCTCTTACTTCCTTCTCCTGAGCACAAGGTATGCGACAGCTAATAAGCCTCCAATGGCGAATACCGCCTCGAAGCCCGGTGGCGTCGGTGTCGGCGTTGCAGTAGGCGTTGGTGTCGGTGTCGGCGTTGGCGTTGGTGGTGCCGTTGGCGTTGCCGTTGGCGTTACTTCTACTGTCGGCGTCGGCGTTGGCGGGGCTGTTAGAATTTCCACCGTTGCTTCATCCGTATGCCCATCTCCATCGTCTGCCTTCACCGTGTACGTTCCTACTGTTGCACCTGTTGTATCAAACGTTGCGCTGAACGTGCCGTTTTCTACTTTAACAGTCTGTGGCGTTAACTCCTCTGTCCCCATCTTAACCGTAATAACAATTGCGAATCCTTCCCTCCTGTTCGATGTCCCTGTTACAACCAGTGGTTCCCCAACTCCTACACTTGCAATCGGATCGAGCGTTACATGTGCTATCTCTACTTTCAGTCTACCCACCCAGTAGAGGTCGTCAGCACCTGGACTCGTTACCAAATCAACGAGTATATTTTTCATATCCTCCTGTGTCTTTGTGCCTACATCAGTATTTGGAGAATCTATCTTCGTTATACCATAGTTAACCAGTAAGGCACCGTCAGCACCATAAAGATCGCTCTTACCAGTCATTCCCCATGTCTTGTCCATTCCTGCAGTGAGTACGTAAATGTCATAGTAACCCGCAGTGGCATCTTCCTGCACCGTCAACCTCTTTGTAAATTCGTCAGTAACCGTTGATACACTGGCTTTCCTATCGGGTGAGAGACCTGTTTTACCCTTGTCCAATAACGATTTCCCCCCTCCTCCTTTCGGAGGAACGCATAATATCTCCACTGATGTCGATCCCTTCGCAATGCCGCTTACCGTGAAGTAGTCTTCAATCGCAACTGTCGTTACTGAAAGTTCTGCTGTCAAACCGGGTTTCGTTAACAATATTGCTGTATCTCCGTCAGCGGTTGTTGTCGGAGGATCATCGCCTACGTCTTTGTCTGGGTCTGCACCTTCTTCATCAAAAACCCATGCCTTTATCCTCACCGAGCCAGGTACGGTCATACCTACGTCGGTTGTTGTTACCTCTTCGCTGAATTCGCCGTCTTCTATCACAACATCGTCCAGTTTGCTATACAGTTCATCATCGACCCAAATATCAACATATTTGCCTGCAGTAGCAGTACCTCTTATCGTTATCTTCTCGCCGACTACCACTGAAGCTGGCAAGTCAAACGTGACTCCTTTCTCTGAAACCGTTATGTCAACGGTGTCATCCAGATCATCATCATTCCCAAGAGTGCCATCCACCCAATCTATTACTTTAATCGTGTAAGAGCCTGTCTCATTGAACTTAACAGAGTATGTCCTCTTGCCGTCAGCGTCTATTGTGTGGTTAAATTTGCAATACTGGACCCAGTAATCTGCGTCGGTTTTTGGATTGTCATTTTCTCCTTTTGGGAATAGGGCATATTTAGTTGTAGGATCTGCTTGTACTGTGATATTTCTATCTGCTATGCCAGTTACTGTAAGTATTACAGTTTTGAGTTCAGTTACTGAAGTCTTATCCGCTTTGATGTCGATTGCTCCTTTTGTTATCCCTAACTCCTTTACAGCGCTCTCTGCGTTCAATCCACATGCCTCCGCCGGCTCAGTCTTTATCTGGAATGTATAAGTACCTATTTCCCATTTTTCGGTCTCGATACCAAGGGCGCCTCTTCCGTACCAAGCAGTCAAGTTCTCCACAGTAATGGGGTCAAACGTCTGACCGTCCTTAGTTTTCATTTGAATACCAGCGGGGTCTTTTATAATGAGCTTAACCGTGTCATTCTCAAGCAAGTTCATTCCCGCGGTATCCACTGTAAGGTTCGTTCCCTTAGCCATGGACGTCACTGATTTTGTACCTACTTTGAGGTCTATTGGTATACTGGGCGTAGAGACCGAAAGCTTTGCCTCATATGTTGATGGCGTTGGCGTCCCATTCCAGTTCACATAAAAAGCCCCTGATTTTGTCCACTGCGTCTCAGCCGCGCTTACTTTAAGATGGTTATTTGCATCTGCCATTATTGACCATTCCTCTGAATCTTCCACCACTCGAGATACTGTTACTATACTACCTGGCCATCCCACCACGCTATGGTTGAAATCCAAATCTTGACCGATTAACACTGATTGTGTTGGTTGTTGTTTTATAATGATATTGTATTGTCCGCCTGTGCTGTACGCTCCGGCGCTTCCAATCATTGCAACGAAAACCGAAGCCACCATAATTGCAACCATTGCAATACCTATAATCGCTTTACCTTTCGTTTTTGTCTTCATTTTTTGGTTTTTTCACCTCCTAAATTTTTCCAACGGAAAAGGGAGTATATAAAACTTTCGGTTCGCCGCCTTATCGGAAATCCCAAATCCCAATAATACCAAACTCGCTAAAGCGAGAAATCCCAAATCCCAATACATACCAATACTACCAAACTTTTGGGATTTGGCAGTTGGGATTTGGCAATTACGCCGATAGGCGTTGGGATTTCTTGTGCCCTTTGCCTTTGCCTTCATCTGCATTTCTTTTCCCCCTTCCTTATGCTATTCCTTACCTCCTATATATATTTTTCGGTTTGCATTTGTATAGCGCTCCACCGCAGCCGCGCTCCCATCTGGAATAGATGAGTGTGATATATAAAAATTTTTTCATTTCTTCTCTCTTCACCCATTTTTCTCTTCATCTTTAGATTTATTTATTTCTTTTTTGTTTCTTTTCCTTCTTTTTGTTTCTTTGATCAAACTTTCTTTCCTAAAGAAAGTTTGTTGGTAAAGCTTTCTTTTTTAAAGAAAGATTTAAGGTTGCGGTTGAAGTATCCGCTCAAGCATTTCTCTGAACCTCTTTATGTCCTCTACCGACTCTTTAACCGTTTCCTCTGGTAGCCATGCCTCATAAAAGTTCTGATGTAAGGAAGTGGCTATCTGCCATAATCTTCGTATCTCCGGCTCATTCGCTTCTCTTCTTACATCGGCTACGAACCTGTTCAAATCACTATGACTCCTGAGTTCCAAATTCCTCTTCGCTGCAACTGCCTTCACCATTTGCGACGCTGCTCCCCATAATTTCTCTGACGCTTGAACATAATCCTCTTCTTTTATAAGCTCCTCCGCCTCGCCAAAATATTTCTCGCTAAGATTCACATGCAACTCCGTTTTTGTTTCTGGGTCTGCTAACTGCAGATATTCCAGCACTGCCTCATTTATAATCTCCTCCGGAAGTGCATCTTCACTTCTCGAAATCTCATTAATTCTTCTCAGAATCTTTTCCGGAAAGCCTATCTCGATGCTCATGTTCTCTTTCCCTTTTTATCTTTCACAATGCTATTCCCAACAATATCTGCCAGAGTTCCATCTTTTCTTTTACCTCCACTTTATATTTTTAATATCTTCATTTCCTTTACCATTCATCATCGCTTCCATCTCTCCTTTTCCCCTTTCTATTCCTTCTTTATCACCCATTTATCTTTTTTCTTTGGTAAAGCTTTCTTTTTTAAAGAAAGGTTTATTCATTTTCTTTTCCCGGCAGTGGTGGAAGAACATCGAGCAACACCCAGTATTTTTCTTCATGCATTGTTAGCTCGCCCCTGGTTATCCTGACATCCTCGTAGTCAATAACGGTTACCGAGATATTACCTACGCTCTCACCCGGTTCCGAGTCCTGCAAGGGAACCATGACTTCGGCATTTATGGTCAGATTATCCCCATCACCATCACCATCCTCATCCTTGGTCACGCTAATGTTACCAAGCCTGTAATGTTCCTCCTCGGCAAACAGCATATCCCCCTGATAGAAGGGAGCCTGTCCCATTTCTACGAGTTCGTCTTTTATTTCCTCTATGCTCTTACCCTCTTCCATAAGTTCTCTAATCACTGTCGGGTCAATCTGCCTTACCCTGACGATGTGTATCCTCAGCGTATAGAATTTGTCTCCGTCCATCTCTAAGACGAAACCCTGCCCTCTATAAACGACTGTAATCAGCACTTCCATAGTTCCGTCCAGTGGCTCCTCTTCCGCAATGTCATCCGCCACGACGCCTGTCCCGAGGAGACTCAGCAACAACGCTGTCACCACGCCCATGCACAAAATTTTTCGGTGTATGCCTTCCATTTCTTCTATTTCTTTTCGCATCCGCTTAAATTTTGTTCTGAACGATATAAAAAGGATACAGAGAACGAATCGTTCCGATAAACGTTTAAAACGCTCATTTCTACTCCTTTTTTCTTAAAAACCATTCTGATAGTTCTATAACGTTCGTTCTACCCCATTCTTTCTTATTGATTATCTTCCTTCTTTCGAGCGTGCGAAGGATGCCGGTCAATGATGATTTGGGAATCTCCGTCTCGTACCTGAGGTCCGCCTGGGTCATCTCCCCGTTATGCTTGATCAACGCATTTACAATAGCCTGCTCCCTATCTGTTAGCGTCTCCATCACCCTCGCCATTTCGCTGGTAAGCTCGATCTCACCTTTTTTAACCTTAGCCGCTTCCGCTTCCATATCCATACGACGGGTATCTTCCCTCCGCCTCATCTTGACGATTATCTTGGCGCCTATAATGGTAAGTATGATAAGTAGCAGAGCTAAAACTGAAAGAGCTATGACGAGTAGTAAGTATCCGAAGCCAAAGCCAAAGCCGAAATCAAAACCAACACCCGCACCACCAGTTTCCTTAAATGGTTGTTGGTATTCAATCGTGGTCATAGGATTATCAACGTCATACCCCTGAGTGTCTATAATAAATGACTCGTTGGACGCGGTCACAAAATATTCCAGTTCCTCGGAGCATTTGATCCTGCCCAGTTTCACATCGCCGGGAAGATAAAAAGTCGTATGATATTCTGAGTAATAACCGTAGATTGTGAAATTTATTCCCCAATCGTCCCCGTATTTCCATGTTAATGCGTTTGTAAGGGCGTATAATTGATTTGTATCATTTTCATACAGATACTCGGACGTTTTTAAGAAGGAAAAGCTATCAACATCTTCGTGTTCTACGTATCCCGTCACAAGTGCTTTCCCGGCTTCGTCCACTATGATATTCAGAATAAGTTGTTTGAAATCGTCATTAGCGGTAGCATGATACTCGTAATCGTCGTAGTAGCCACCGACGGGCGCAGTAGCAACTATTATGACGACAAACAGTTGCAATAAGCATAATTTACCTTTCATCTTCACCTCACTTTTTATTTATTTTATATATACCTTATTCCTCTTTATTATTAATTTTATTATTTATTATTTATTTCGCCTCAAGGCAAGGTTGTGCAGTTGAAATATTCGCTCGCTCAAGCATTTCCGGCAGGCAAGTTAAACTCCACTCGAAACATACCCGCAAATATATTTTAGATGTATGGTTACTTTTAATTACTCACGTCGAAATAGTTTTTAATAGATAGGGCAAAATAGTGATATAGACATGGAAAACTTATTCGAGAACCTGATAAGCGGGGGTGGGATATTTGCGGATAAAGAGGTGCTTCGTGCTACTTACATCCCTGAAAATCTACCGCATCGAAAGAAACAAATAAGCGGTTTAGCTGATATACTATCTGCGGCGTTAAAAGGAGAGACACCCTCTAATGTATTAATCTACGGTAAGACCGGGACAGGTAAGACCGCTACGGTAAAATATGTGAGCAATGAATTAGAGGAAATGTCAGAGAAGACGGGTAGTAATTGCTCCCTCCTATATATCAACAGCGAGGTATTTGATACGCAGTATCGGGTTTTTGCTTATCTCGCAAGGGTGTTCAATAAATGGGTCCCGATGATAGGTTGGCCAACAGATATGGTGTATTCTGAGTTTAAGAAAGGGATAGATGCTAAAAACAGGTCCGTAATCGTGATATTAGACGAGGTGGACAAGTTAGCGAGCAAAGGTGAAGAAGCATTATATAACCTCTCGAGGATAAACAGCGAGCTAAATAATGCAAGGGTAAGCTTGATAGGGATTTCGAATGACCTTACCTTCACGGAACTATTGGACCCGAGGGTAAAGTCGTCGTTAGGCGAGGAAGAAATAATATTTCCGCCTTACAATGCCGAACAGTTGCAGGATATTTTAGAGGAGAGAGCGGGAAAGGCGTTCAATGATTCTACACTTAACGAAGCGGTGATACCGCTATGCGCTGCTTTCGCTGCTCAGGAGCATGGAGATGCAAGGCGTGCTCTTGACCTGCTACGTGTATCTGGAGAAATTGCAGAGCGCTCGAAGTCCAAAAAGGTGTGCGAAGAACATGTGAGGCTCGCAAGTAAAAACATAGAAAAGAACAGGATTGCTGAAGTGGTAGAAACACTACCGTTGCAATCAAAGATTGTGTTAAACAGCGTGCTCCTGCTAAACAGAGAAAAGAACAAAAGACGCTTCTCCAGCGGTGAAGTCTATAATATGTATCTGAGATTATGTAACCATTTAAGCGTGGAAGCATTAACGCAGCGGCGTGTTGCCGATTTGGTCTCTGAATTGGACATTTTAGGATTGGTAAATGCAGTGGTTATAAGCAGGGGTAGATATGGGAGGACAAAGGAGATAGCACTAAGTGTGCCAGAAGAGTGTGTGCAACCTGTTTTACTTGAAGACTATAAACTTAAAGCAGTATCTAATATCAGAGTAAGAACGCAGATAACATTGTAGGGAGAAGAAAGATGAGCGAGGAAGAAGAAGAAAAAAAGAAAGGGAAGGAAAAGCCGATACCGATGCCGGTGCATGTCAAGTTTGAGGTGCCGGAGGAGTTGCAAAGTAAGTCATTAGAGGCTTTGGATTTGGCGAGAACTACGGGCAACGTGAAGAAGGGGACAAATGAAAGCACGAAGGTCCTGGAAAGGGGAATGGCAAAGTTAGTGCTGATAAGTGAGGACGTTAATCCTGTGGAGATAGTAATGCATCTTCCACCGTTGTGCGAAGAAAAAGGTATTCCTTACTTGTATGTGAAAAGCCAGAAGGATTTAGGGGCGGCTTGTGGTTTGAACAAAGGTTGTGCCTCTGCTGCCATCGTTGACCCGGGAAAGGCGGAAGAAGTGATTGCAGGGATCGTAGAGGAACTGAAGGCGATAAAAGGGTAATATAAGGGGATAAGGGGATAGGTAGGAAATGAGCGAAGAGAAAGGAACACCTGCTGAGATAATAGAAGTAGTGGGTAGGACAGGAATGCACGGCGAATCCACGCAGATAAAGTGTAAAATACTAGAAGGAGTAAATAAAGGGCGAATCATCACGAGGAATTGTATAGGTCCTATAAGAACAGGCGATATTATTGTGCTACTGGAGACAGCAAGAGAAGTGCGGAGACTATTTCGGAGATGATTTAAGAAAGCGGGAGACGAGGTGAAGCGAGGATAAGGAGATGGAAAAGAAATGCTCTTTTTGTGAGATGCCGATAGAGCCGGGAAGAGGGATGATGTTTGTAAAGCGCGATGGAACTGTCTTTTATTTCTGTAGCTCTAAGTGCGAACGCAACATGATAAAGCTGGGACGGAAAAGAAGAAAAGTGAAGTGGGCTACGAAAGCGAAGGTAAAGGTAAAGGCTACGCCTAAAGCTAACTAAGGTTACGCCTAGCCTAAAGAGGGATGAAAGAAGAGCGGACTTTTTTGATGATTAAGCCAGAGGGAGTAGAGCGAGGGCTTATAGGTGAGATTATAGGTAGATTTGAAAGAAGGGGATTTAAAATAATAGCGTTAAGGCTTTCAAAGATAAGCAAAGAGCGGGCGGAGAAGCAATATGAGGAGCATCGAGGAAAGGATTTTTTTGATGGTTTGGTTTCCTATATGTCATCGGCTCCAACGGTATCAATGGTAATCGAAGGTGAAAATGCAATCGCAGCGGCGAGGGAAATGGCAGGCGTAACAAATCCAAAACAGGCGAAACCTGGAACCATAAGAGGTGATTATGGCATAGACGTGCAACGAAACGTAATACATGCATCGGATTCAGAAGAATCCGCGAAGCGCGAAATAGCTATCCATTTTGAGAATCTGCGTTTCAACTAAACCTGCCTTTGTATTATCCCTTTAACATACTCATCCGCGTTCAGGTCCACGGTTTTAAACTCCGAGAATTTTTTTATCACCTGTTCTTCAATCTTTTTAAGTCCTTCTTCGTCCCTCGCCTCCATCCTCAGGATTATCACAGGTGAAGTATTCGAGCGGCGCACAAGCGCCCAGCCGTTATCTTCCACAAACTCTATCTTCACGCCATCTATATCTCTTCTACTTTCATCAGTTCTCCTTTTGTATTTCTCAGGCTGTTTCGCGGCAAGCTCCCGGTAATGGTTCTCCACTACATCGCCAACCCGCTCCTTCTCCTCATCGCTTACCACGGGGATCCTTATCTCCGGCGTGTTCACGTATCTTTTTAAAAAGTCTTCCAGCATTCCATCAACTACATTCAGACGCTTTTTGAAACGTAATTCTTCAGTTGTAAGCAGTAAAAGCTCAGAAAATGCGAATACCGCATCGTCTGCACGATTATTCTTCTTAAAATACACGTGTCCCGACATCTCGCCGCCTGCAACCGCATTAACTTCGTCCATCTTCGCCTTTATAAATGAAAAGCCCGTCTTCCACTCCACTGGCACACCGCCATTCTCCATAATTATCTCCTGTATCGCATCCGAGCATTTCGTATCATAAACGATTTTTGCACGAGGATGCCCTTTTAAAATGTGCTTGCAGAGCAATGCGATGATCTGTTCGCCGATTATCATCTTTCCACTCGGCGATACTGCGCCTGCACGGTCGCCGTCACAGTCGGAGGACAGCCCGATGTGTGCGTTCTTACGAACCACTTCTGCATGCAAATCTTTCAAGAACCCCGGTATCGTCGGGTCGGGCAGGTGATGCGGGAAATTACCATCTGGCTCGCAATAAAGCTCGAATACTTCTGCACCTAAATCGCGGAATATCGGTGGTGCAATTATCCCCGTAGTTCCGTTTCCTGCGTCATAAACGATTTTTAAGCCGCTTAACGGTTTCCTTCGCTCCTCTGGTAACTTCTCAATCTCTTCTGTTGCGGTGGAGATTGCCGCCTTTAATGAACTCTTTCCCGAAAGGGCATTTAATGCCAGTTCTTCCCATCTGTCACGCAGGACTACGTTCGCAGCTATCATATAATGATAATCCTTCAGAACGTCCACTTCTTCTATCTCGCCTTTAACAGTGCTGTGCAGGGGTTTAACCGCAACCGAATCTTCGAGCTTCTTTGCGGTTTGAAACATCTCGCTTATATGATTTTCCCTGGCGTTCTCAGAACCGATACATGGCTTGAAGCCGTTCCATTCCTTGTCGAGATGACTGCCCGTGACTTCAACACCGCCATCGGCATTGAATAGCCAAGTGGCAAAATACATCATGGGTGTGGAGCTTACCTTTTCCGCCGGTGCAATGTCTATGACATGGACACCTCTACTCATAAGAGCTTCGGCAAATGCGGTTTTCATGCGCCGCGAGCTATTCCTGACGTCCTTACCAACGACAACTTTTAGCTCTTGCGGTTCCTTACCACGATGTTTTCGCAGCAGCTCCACGTATGCTAATGCAGTCAAACCGCAAAAGTCGTCACTGAGCTGGAAGTTCGGATGTCTCTCGTCTGCAATGCCCCTTATGTCATTCGCACGGTATGTGGTTTTGTCTAATATCATTTTTATGCCAAAACCCCTGTCGGAAGCACTGTTTTAGTTTTTAAAAAATAAAGTTCTGTTGTCATTTCACAATGGACTTTCACTTATCTCGATATTATCCTTTTCAAGATCGACCTTACACTCATACACCTTTTTATGCTTAGATAAGGTACACAGTAGTTCAACTTGCTTATAATTAGTATCTGATAAACGTTCTTTAATCTTAACATGAACTTCATCTCTCTTTTTTGGATAGGCGCTCAAAAGAGATTCTGCTGAGATATGAGGCTCTTTTTCTGCGATTTTTTCAAAGCACATTCGCAACGCAGTAAAAAAATAAAAATCCTTATGAATGTTTTCTAAAGCCATTAAAGCCAGTCCACAGTATATTTGTGCTCCTTGTTCAGATAAACCTTCTAATCCATGAGCTTTTTTGTCCCTACCCAAGCCGATAACTAAACCTTCTGTTTCTTTAGGCTTCATCCCAAAAATAGGAAATGTAATCTATGTTTAGTAGCACGTGAAATCTTCGTATTTTTACCCAAACGTTC